>JAHZHY010000024.1 GCA_019420045.1 Clostridiales bacterium | reverse complement strand
ATCTTGTACATGTTGGGGATCATCAGCAGCAGGCCCTGGGAAGCGGTGTAGGTGGTGGTCAGCGCACCAGCCGCCAGGGAGCCGTGGACAGCGCCAGCAGCGCCAGCCTCGGACTGCATCTCAACGACGCGGACTTCCTGTCCGAAAATGTTCTTCTGACCATTGGCAGACCACTGGTCGGCCAAGTCAGCCATTACGGACGAGGGAGTGATGGGGTAAATCGCAGCGACATCTGTGAACGCATAGGACACATGAGCCGCAGCGGTGTTACCGTCCATGGATTTCATTTTTCTAGCCATGGGGATCTCCTCCTTCAAAAATATATGAAAGCTACCTAAATAACCGTATCTATTTTAGCAGATTCTTTCCCAAGTGTCCACAAAAGGCGGGTAAAAAAATAAAAAATTCACTGAAGTGAACAGAACACCAGAAATAGTGAAAAAATTTTGGATCCCTGGCGAAAAACCAAAAAGCTGGTGGAAGAAGGGGGAAGCATGGGGAAAAAACCGAAAAAATAAGGTGTTTGACACTGGCGGAGCCCTATTGTATCATGGATGCAGAGAAAATTGGAAGCTTTCGGAAAGAAAGCGGGGAAGGAGAGAAAAAGGATGGTATCCAAGGTCATGGCCGCCGGATTGCGGGGAATCCAGGGTGTGCCGGTTTTGTGCGAATGCGACCTGGCCAACGGGCTGCCCGCTTTTGAGATCGTGGGCTTGCCCGACGCTTCGGTGAAGGAGGCACGGGACCGGGTGCGCTCAGCTGTGAAAAATTGCGGTTTTGATTTTCCGCTGCGGCGCATCACCGTCAATCTGGCTCCTGCCGACCTGAAAAAAGAAGGGCCGGTGTATGACCTTCCCATTTTGCTGGGGATTCTGTGGGCATCGGGGCAGATCCCGGCGGTGAGTCCCCGGCAGGCCTTTCTGGGAGAGCTGAGCCTGGATGGGGCGCTGCGGCCGGTGACCGGTGTGCTGCCCATGGCCCTGGCCTTGGGGGAAGAGGGAGTGGATACTCTGTTTGTGCCCCGGGAGAATGGGGCGGAAGCCTCGGTGGCGGCGGGAGTGAAGGTCATTCCCGTGTCCCATGTGAAAGAACTGGTAGACCATCTGCGTGGAGAAGCGAAACTCCAGCCACTGCCGCCTTATGATTATGCCGGGCGGCGGGAAGAGGGGCCGGATTTTTCCGAGGTGATGGGCCAGGAAAGTGTCAAACGGGCGCTGGAGGTGGCCGCCGCCGGTTCTCATCATGTGCTGCTCATCGGTCCGCCGGGGGCTGGCAAGAGCATGCTGGCCCGGCGTCTGCCCTCCATCCTCCCCGATCTTTCCTATGAAGAAGCCTTGGAAACCACCAAGATCTTTTCGGTGGCCGGGCTGATGGAACCGGGAGAACCTATGGTAGTCAGCCGCCCCTTTCGTGCGCCCCATCACACCGTTTCGGCCGCCGGTCTGTCGGGCGGTGGGAAAAATCCACGGCCAGGGGAGATCTCCCTGGCTCACAACGGGGTGCTCTTTCTGGATGAGCTGCCGGAGTTCCGGCGGGATGCCCTGGAAGTGCTGCGTCAGCCCTTGGAGGACGGTGTGGTCACCATCTCCCGGGTGGCAGGAGCCTGTTCCTATCCCAGCCGGTTTATGCTGGTGTGTGCCATGAACCCCTGCAAATGTGGCTATTACGGCCATCCTTCCGGCCGGTGCACCTGTTCGGAACAGTCGGTGCGCCGTTACCGGCAGAAGATCTCCGGGCCGCTGCTGGACCGGATCGACATCCATGTGGAAGTGCCTTCGGTGGGCTATGAAGAACTGCGCCAACGGAAACCGGCAGAGCCTTCTTCCAGCATCCGGGAGCGGGTCAACAAGGCCCGGCGCATCCAGCAGGAGCGGTATCAGGGCTTGGGCATCCATTGCAACAGCCGTCTGACCCCTGGGCTGATGGACCGGTATTGCCGGCCGGACCGGGAGGGAGAGCAGCTGTTGCGGACAGCTTTCCAGACCCTGGGCCTGACGGCACGCTCCTATGATCGGGTGCTGAAGGTGGCCCGTACCATCGCCGATCTGGCGGGGAGCGAACAGGTGGGGGCCGAGCACATTGCCGAGGCCGTTCAGTTCCGCTCCATGGACAAAGAACGCTTTTATTGAAAAAAGCTTTCATAACATCCTGTTTATACACCGGCGAATAGGCTGTTGTGGGTAACAGAGTGGATGTTGTGGACAACTCTGTGGATACTGTGGACAACTTGTTGACAGCACAAGATTTCCTCTTTTATCCCCAATCTGTGGATAAGGGAGAAAGATGGGGAAAGATGTCGAAAATTCAACAAAAAGTAATCAAAACTTTACAACTGGGCTCTTTTTGTCAAGAGAAAAAGAAAAGAGAGCAAAAAAAGCAAAGTTTGAAGGGAGGAACCTATGGAAGTTTACTTTGGCGTGGACATCGGCACCTCCAGCCTGCGCTGCGGGGCCTTTGACGAAGCGGGGCGGCGGCTGTGGATGATTCAGCAGGAGCTGAATTTGTTTACCGACAGCCAGGGAGCCGCCCAGCAGGACCCGGAAGAGGTGTGGCAGGCTTTTTGTGGTGCCCTCAGCAAATGCGCTGCAAAGGGAAAGCCCCAGGGCGTGGGGCTCAGTGTTTATATGCACTCCCTTCTGGCGGTGGACAAAGAGTGGAACCCCTTGACCCCAGTTTTCACCTGGGCCGACAGCCGGGCAGCATGGGAAGGGAAGATGCTGGGCAGTCTGCCTCAGGCTCCTTCCTTTTACAAAAAGACCGGCTGTCGCTTTTCTCACCCCATGAGCCCGGCGGCCAAAATGCTTTGGCTGAAGAAGAACCGGCCCCAGGTGTGGGAAAAAGCTGCCCATCTGGTGACGCTGAAGGAATTTCTGGTGCACCGGCTGTGGGGAGAAGATGTGGTGGATCTGTCCGATGCATCCTCCACGGGGCTGCTTCAGATGGGCCAGGGAGAATGGGAAGAAGAGATGCTGGCCCTGGTGGGGACGGAAAAAAGCCGCCTGGGGGCGCTGCGCCCCTGCACCAGCACTCTTCCAACCTTGCCTGCCTTTATGGCGGAAAAACTGGGGATTTCGGCAGATACCCCCTTTGTGCTGGGGTCTACCGATGGTGTGCTGGCCAATGTGGGAGCAGGGGTCTTTTCACAAAAAAGAATGACCACCAACATCGGCACCAGCGGCGCTTTGCGCACCATGCTCCCTGTGCCCTATGAAGACGAGGGGCTGAGCCTTTGGTGCTATGTCTTCCGGCCGGAGATGTGGGCGGTGGGAGGTTCCATCAACAACGGGGGATTGGTGCTCAAATGGCTGCGGGACCGGTTCCTTGTGCCTATGGGTGGAGAGCAGGCGGGAGCTTATGCCCTGTTTGACCGGTGGGCTGAAAAAGTGCCGGTGGGATGTGAGGGTCTGGTGATGTCCCCGGCCCTCACCGGTGAGCGCTCCCCCGATTGGAACAGTGCCGCAACTGGCGGGATGCACGGCCTGCGTCCCTTCCACGGCATCGAGCACATGGTCCGGGCCGCCATGGAAGGGGTGCTTTTCCGTCTGTACAGCATTTACCGGCTGTTGGGAGAGCGGGGATTTGTCCCGGGAGAACTGGTGGCCGGAGGCGGTTATGCCCGCTCGGAAGTGTGGCTTCAGATGCAGGCCGATCTCTTTGATTGTCCCATCCAGGTGCCCCGGGAGACCGAGTCCACTTTGCTGGGAGCGGCCTACCTGGCCATGGAAAACCGGGGAAAAGTGCAGTTCGGCCAGCGGCTGGCCGGAATGGAACCGGTGCGCCGCTATGAACCCCGGAAGGAAAAAAGGGGTGCATGGCAGGAGGCCTATGGCCGCTATCAGGAACTGTACCGCCGTCTGGAACAAGGGAAAGGAGAATGATCATGGAAAGGGAAAAAACCTGTCAGGGCGGGCTCATCGGCCTGGGGGTGATGGGCTGGAATCTGGCCCAGCAGTTGGGAGAAAAGGGCGTGCGTCTGGGGATCTATAACCGCACCGGCCAGGTGACCGATGAACGCCTGAAGGGGTATGAAGGAGAGAATCTGCATCCTTTTTACACCCTGGAAGAGCTGTGCAGTGCTTTGGAGCGGCCCCGGAG
>JAHZHY010000240.1 GCA_019420045.1 Clostridiales bacterium | reverse complement strand
GACCCCCAGCAAGGTGGAGGCCCAGGAGCCCACACGGCGGGTGATACCCTCCAAAGAACCGGTGCCCCGGATCATGGCCAGGATGGTGAGAAGGGCCAATCCGGCATCGGCAAAGGTAAAGCTCAAAAAGCCCATGGCCCATTGGGAGCCGGTCTGGAGGCCCAGTTTGGGAGGAAAGATCATGTTCCCCGCTCCGAAAAACATGGCGAAGAGGGCAAAACCAATGACCAAAATGTCCTTTTGCTGCTTTTTCCCGCTCCATGAAAAATCCGGCCCTGGGGAAAACCTCCTGGGCCGGATCGGGAAAGATCCTGGAAGTATTTTAACACTTTTTCCCGGCCCGCCGCAACAGCGGGAACCGATGTTATATCATATTTCCGTATAACTTCCTGAAAGCTTTGTGCACATTGCCCGGTTTTCGCCATCAAACTGCACAGAATCCTCCGGACTTTCCGTTGATAAGGCCGTCTGAAAATCCATGCGGCGGCCCCAAGCGCCGGAGCAAGGCCGGAATAAAGCGGCTCTGCACTTTAAATAATAGATAAATACGCCACGCCAATTTCATTAAAATCTTTTTCGGTATACCCAAAGCTCTCTGCCTGCAATTTCTATGATTATCTATTTTTGAAAACAGCAGATGGTATTTTTTTCTTTTCATATTTTTTGTGCTTCCTCGCAAACTATGGCTGTAACCCCAAGCGAAAAAACACTTTGAAATAAAAAAGGAGAGTTTGATTATGTCTAACAATTCCAACATGAATTCTGCTGCCAAGGATGCTCTGTATAACTTCAAGATGGAAGCTGCCAAGGAAGTGGGCGTCAACCTGAAGCAGGGCTACAACGGCGATCTGACTTCCCGCCAGGCCGGCAGCGTTGGCGGCCAGATGGTCAAGAAGATGATCATGCACGCCGAAAACACCCTGGCCAGCAACCCCTCTTCTGTGATGAACACCCAGGTTCCCACCAGCCAGAACCCCCAGCAGTACTAATCCAGAACCTGGATTAGTACACCGTTTCCAGGCCTGAGTGAAAAAGCGATCCCCGGCGCAATCTTGCGCCGGGGATTCTTTGTTTCCGCCGGAAATATGCAGGCGCCCGGCCTCTCCTTAAAAACCCCGGGCTTTCAGATCCTTCACCAGCTCCACATAAAATTCCCGCACGTCGAAACCGTGAATATTCTGCCGGTTCAAGTCGATCATATCCCCATGGGAAATGCCCCGGCGGGAAGAGGAGCGGACTTGCCGGAACCGCTCTCCCCACTCCATAGACTTCAGCGCCACCAGCCCATCGTTGCTTTTTTCAAAAAAATGCACCAGCAGCCAGCACAGATTCAAGGGGAAAGGTGCGCTGAAACAATTTTTCATCTGGGAACCCACACTTTGGCAAAACACTTCCCTCGGCGCAGGACTCTGCTCCCCCAGCTCCATGCACCGTTTGTGGGTCAGATCGGTGACGGCCGCCATGAAATCCGGGTTTTCGTCCCCCAATTGGCATAACGCCTCATCGTACCGCCGGGCCAGGAAACGGCAAAAGACCTTAGGCATCTTTTCCAGCAGCCAATCCACAAAGGTACAGCCTTGGTGTGGTGTGTTGATGGTGGTCAGTGAGGCCACATACGGAGCCATGCCCAGCTGGCTCACCGCCCATCGGCTCTCCAGCCCGCCCTTGGAATGGGCGATGATATTCACCTTTTCGCTGCCTGTCTCCTGGCAGATCTCCAAAATCCGCTCCTTCAGCTGCTGAGCCGACTGAGGCGTGGACGCCGCCGACTGCTGGTTTCCATAAAAGATCTCCGCCCCGTTCCGCTTCAGCTCTCCCGGGATGCGTCCCCAGTAATTGAAATACTTCCGGTCCCGGAAAAAGACCCCGTGCACCAGCAAAATGGGATACTTTGTTTTGCACACCTCATTTTGGCGGCGAGTCACATTCAGCTCCTGCTTGGCCGTTTCAAAATCGTATTCCCGGCGCACCAGGCGGCATATTTTCCCTGCCAGCGCCAGATTCACAAAAGGCACCCACCAAAACAGCAGAAAAAGCAGCCGCCATTTGATGCCCATCTGCACCGAAGTGAGATACATCCGCACAAAACCGCCCAGGGCTGCAAGACCGCACCACAAAAGCAGCACCAACACATGAACGGTCACCGGCAGCCAGCCTGCCTCCAGCCCCCGCCGGGGAAAAAGAGAGAGCAGACACCAGCCTCCGGCCAGCAGCCCCAGGGTGAGACTGAGGGAGGAAAGCCGAACCAGTCTGGCCCCGCCCAGCATGATATGCAGCCGGGAAAACAGAGGTTTTTTCCAGCAAGGAACAATGTTCAGCCCTATAAATGCCAAAATTGCCAGAGCATACAAGGCACAGAACAGCCCCCATCCGAAGCCCCACAGGATTTTGCAGATATCCAGCCCGGTAAGCGCCGCCATCACCAGCAGCCCCAGCAGCATTTCCATATACCCATCCCTCCCTCATTTCTCCCAGTATATCCCCGCCCCTCCCCTCCGTCAACCCGGCGAATCCCACAACGCCACCTTGCACAGAAAAGTGGGGAGTGATATGATAAAGATACTATCTTATGAAATAAAGGAGCGATGGGAATGGAAGAGATCAAATATGTGGATCGGGTCGGCACCGACTGCAACAAATGGGACAGCATGGACGCCCGTTTTGGCGACAATGACCTGATGGCCCTGTGGGTGGCCGACATGGATTTCATGGTCCCCGAATGCGTGCGGAAAGCCGCCCGGGAGTATGCCGATTTTGGCATTTATGGCTACTACAAAGTGCCCGACGCCTATTATCAGAACTTCATCGATTGGGAAGAAAAATACCATCACTGCCACATTGAAAAACAGTGGCTTCGGTTTTCCCCTGGTGTGGTCTCCCCCATCAACTGGTATGTGAACATGAAAACCCAGCCCGGTGAGGGCGTCATCGTGCTCACACCGGTGTATTATCCCTTCCTGGACGCCATCCGGGACAACGGCCGCCAGCTGATTTCCTGCGACCTTGTGCGGAAAGACAAGGTCTATCACATCGACTACGCCGATTTTGAAAAGAAGATCGTGGACAACAAGGTCAAACTCTTCATTCTCTCCTCTCCCCACAATCCGGTGGGACGGGTGTGGAAAAAGGAAGAGCTGGAACAGCTGCTGGCCATCTGCCGCAAGCACCAGGTGTTCGTAGTGGCCGACGAGATCCATCACGACCTGATCATGCCCGGTTATGAACACACCGAAATTCTCAATATTCCCGGCTACACCGACATGATGGTGGTGCTCACCGCCGGCTCCAAAACCTTCAATCTGGCCGGATGCAAAAACTCCTTCGTCATCCTACCGGATGAAAAGCTCCGTCAGGAGTACGACGATTTCCTTGCCGCCCTGCGCATCCGCGGCGGCAATGCCTTCGGCTATGTGGCGGTGGCTGCGGCCTTCGGCGGCGGGCGTCCCTGGCTGGACAGCGTCATTGACATCATCCATAAGAATGCTCAGTATGTGGAAGAAACCCTGGCGGAGAAGCTGCCGGAAGCGGTGGTCTCCCCTCTGGAAGGCACCTATCTCCAATGGGTGGATCTGGGGGCTTATGTCAAGCCCAATGAAACAAAGACGCTGATCCAGGACAAATGCCGTCTGGCAGTGGATTACGGCGAGTGGTTCGGCGGCGAGCGCTTCGGTTCCTTCATCCGTCTGAATCTGGCCACCTCTCCGGAAAACATCAAAGAGGCCGTCAGCCGCATTGTCAAGAATATCGGCTGATTTCTCTCTTCCAAAAGAAGCAAAACACAATGCGCACGCAGCCCCCAGGTGAAATAAAACACCTGGGGGCTGTTTTTAGTCTGCCCCGAACGATACATTCCATGGAATGCACCTGCTATTTATCTCAAAGCCCAAAACCTGCGGTTTTGCAGAGGCCGGCAGTTCGGGAAACAGCAAAAGACCCAAGTCTTTCGACTTGGGTCTTTGTGGAGCTGTTGAGCAGATTCGAACTGCCGACCTCGTCATTACCAATGACGTGCTCTGCCAACTGAGCTACAACAGCATATCTGGCGACCGTGAACGGGCTCGAACCGTCGACCTCTAGCGTGACAGGCTAGCGTTCTAACCAACTGAACTACACGGCCGTATGGCAGGGGCAGAAGGACTTGAACCCTCGGCACGTGGTTTTGGAGACCACTGCTCTACCAGCTGAGCTATACCCCTTTATCACTCAGCGCCTTCACCGTGGTTTCCTTCACCGTTACGACGCTCCCATAGTATAACGCCCTTTGCCCCATTTGTAAAGGGGTTTTTTGAAATTTTTTATTTTTTTTGAAAAAACTTTTCCCGGCGGAGAAATCCCCTCCGCCGGGAGGTCTTTTCCCTACCGGAGCTTCTCCCACAAAATAGGAAGCATCTCCTCCAGCAGCACCCCGTTGAGAGGGGGTGTTCCCGCCTTGTGGGTGTGCTCCACACACCGGTAGACAAAGTCCACCGCCATCTGCACTCCCTCGTCCAGCCGGCTTTTTCCCCGGCGCAGCAAGGTCACCAGCAGCACCGAAGCAAACAGATCCCCGGTGCCGGGGAAATAGGCATCCACCCGGGGACAATCTGCCAAACCCTGCTGGCCATCCCGAGTGAGGTACCGGGCGCCGATGCGGCCTTCCCCGGTTTCCACCCCAGTGATCACCGCCGCCTGACAGCCCATTTCCAAAAGCCCTTCCAGATACCGCTCCACCGGATGCTCCTCCCGCTTCCAGGCATCCGGTTCCTTGCCCAGCAGCATGGCGGCCTCGGTCAGGTTGGGGGTGACGATGTGGGCGTGGGCGCAATAGTCCCGCATCTGCCGGGCAAACTCCGCCCCGAAGGAACCGGCATAGGCCTTGCCGTTGTCCCCCATCACCGGGTCCACCAAAAACAAGCAGCCGGGCCGGGCGCTTTTTTCCAGCAGCCGCAGCATCTGCTCTCCCTGGCTCACATGGCTCATATAGCCGCTGTACAATGCATCAAAATCGCAGCCGATCCGCTGCCAGCTGTCAATGTACCCCGGCAGATCCTCAGTGAGATCCCGCACCGTCACCTGGGGATAGGCGGTGTGGGCCGAAAGCACCGACCCCACCACCGGACAGCACTGTACCCCAGCCGCCGAAGAAACGGCAATGGCCGTGGTCATGGACCCCCGGCCAAAACCGGAAATATCGTGAAGCGCCGCCAGGCGCAAATGTTCTCCCATGCAAAAACCTCCCATATATCTCTTTCAGCTTGTACTATTTTAGCACAAAGGCCCATAGGATGGATAGGAGCACACCGGAAAATTTTTATGGTGCCACCGGAAGAACAAAAAGGAGGAATGTTTCATGCTTCTGCGCCGTTTTTGCTTTTGCGCCCTTTGCCTGCTGCTTTTTTGCGGTTTGCCCTGCCATGGCTCAGAGCTTTCCCTGCGTGGGGTGTTCGTCTCCACCGTTTCCAATCTGGACTTCCCCTCCTCCCCCGGCCTGTCTCCGGAGGAGATGAAGGGGGAACTGGACACCATTCTGCAAAACGCCCGGAAAGCCGGGCTGAACAGCATCTTCTTTCAGGTGCGGCCCTGTGCCGATGCTCTGTACCCGTCCTCCATCTTCCCGTACAGCCGCTATCTCACAGGAAAACAGGGCCAGGCCCCGGCAGATGGCTTCGATCCCCTGGCCTATCTCACAGAGCAGGCCCACGCCCAAGACATAGAGGTCCACGCCTGGATCAATCCTTACCGGGTGACCCAAGGGGTGCAGGGAACAACCAAGGAAGCCTGTCTCAGCACCCTTGCGGAAACCCATCCAGCCCGAAAAGACCCCTCTCTGGTGATTTTTTACAACAGAGAGCTGTATTTTGACCCGGCCCTGCCCCAGGT
>JAHZHY010000239.1 GCA_019420045.1 Clostridiales bacterium | reverse complement strand
AAAAGATCCAGAAGATGGTGGCCATGGCCGATGCCACCCCGGAGATTCTGCTGCAAACCAACAAATCGGTGGAATCCATGGTGGATTCTGTGGCCCAGCTGGAAACCGTTCTGAAACAGAAGCTGGACCTGTTGGGAGGGTGCAGCTGTCCCAACCAGCCTTCCCTTTAAGCCAATCCATCCACTTTTGCGGCGCGGCCGTTTTGGCTGCGCCGCATCCTTGGAAAGGAGCTCCCTGTGAAAGTTGCCGTTCTCACCATGTTTGCCGGATTGTCCTCCACCTATTCTCTGGTGAATGTGGTGGCCGATCAGCTGCAAATGCTGCTGGACGCCGGCATTTCTGTGAAAATGCTGGTGAGCGAAAACTGTCCCGACAGTGAACGCACCGGCATTTTTGCCGACCCCCGGCTGCAATGGATCAAGATCACCAACACCCTGCATGGACAGCCTATCCACTGGCGGGATTACTCCGCCCCTGCCGGCTCGGTGCATCCTTCTTTCTATCAGGAGGCCGACGCCATTGCCCAGGACTTTGTCCACCATTTGCAGGATGTGGATGTGTGCATCCTCCACGACATTCTGTACCAGGGATGGCATCTGGTACACAACATCGCCTTACGGAAGGCTCAAACGGAACTGCCCCATCTCCGGTTCCTTTCCTTCACCCATTCCCTGCCCGTCCCACGGCCGGAAACCATGGAATGGCCCTTTTCCGCCCGCTTCTCTCCCATGCCCAACACCATCTTTGTCTATCCCACCCAGTCGGGCCTTCCTGCCCTTTCCCGGCAGTACGATGTTCCTTTGGATCAGTGCGCCGCGGTTTATAACTGCCTGCCCCTGCTTTCCTCCATGAGCCAGGATGTGCAAAAAGTGGCCCGGCATATGGATCTGCTGAGTGCAGAGGTGCTGGCCATCTATCCGGCCCGGCTCACCACCGGCAAACGGCTGGAAAAGGTGGCCGCTTTGTGCGGCGCCATCCAGAAGGTATCCTCCCGCCAGACCCGGGCGGTGTTCTGCGACTTTCCCTGCGCCGACATTCCCCCGGCTCTCTACAAAAAAATGATCCGCACCGAAGGGAAAAAATACGGTCTGCCTGCTGACAATCTGCTCTTCACTTCCGATATCGGCTATCCTCTGGGGTTTCCCCGAGCAGGCGTGATGGAATTGTTTCAGCTGTCCAATCTGTTCATCTGTCCTTCCTATTCCGAGTCTTTCGGCCTGACGGTGCTGGAAGCGGCCAGCCGGGGAAATTTCCTGGTGCTCAATCAGGCGGTGCCCGCCCTGCAGGAACTGGGTGAAAAGCTGGGGGCCTATTTTCTCCGCTGGGATGCCCGGAATTTTGGCTTTGACACCCGGGAGACCTACAATCCTTCGGAACAGGCCTATTATGAGGACCACGGCCGGGACATTCTGCGCCGGATGGACAGCGACCCGGCTCTTTTGGCAAAAACGCTGGTACGCACCCATTACAGCCACCGATGGGTGATGGAAAACCAGCTGCTTCCCTTGCTGAAAGGATAGGGCTCTTGCTCCATGAAAAAGAAAAGGGTATACTGAAAGCAAACACGCCAAAAGGAGATCCCCATGCCCTCATCCCCTCTTTATCCCTATACCCTTCTTCGCAGCAAGCGGAAAACACTGGCCCTCCAGATCACCCGTGAGGGAGAGATTGTGGTGCGCTCCCCTCTGAAACTGCCGGAAGAGGAGATCCGCCGCTTTGTGGCGGAAAAATCCCCCTGGATCCAGAAGCATCTGGAACAGATCTCCACCCGGCAAAGTCAGGCCCTGCCACCCCTCTCCCCGGAGGAACGGGTTCGGCTGGGGAAAGCCGCTTTGCAGGAGATTCCCCAGCGGGTAGAATATTTTGCCCCTCTGGTAGGAGCGGACTATGGCCGCATCACCATCCGAACCCAGCGCACCCGGTGGGGCAGCTGTTCTTCCAAAGGGAATCTGAATTTCAATCTTCTTCTGATGCTCTGCCCGCCGGAAGTGCTGGATTATGTAGTGGTGCATGAGCTGTGCCACCGGCTGGAAATGAACCACTCTTCCCGCTTCTGGAAGGAAGTGGAGCGGGTGCTGCCTGATTATTG
>JAHZHY010000238.1 GCA_019420045.1 Clostridiales bacterium | reverse complement strand
CACTATGTGGATTCTCCCAAGTATGAAGGTCTGATGCAGTTCATCGGCAAACAGCCGCCGGAAAAACAGAGCGGTCTGGGCGATGAGGGCATGAACGCCATCCGCTCCTTTGTGGAAAAAGGCGGCAAACTGCTGGCCTTCAACCAGTCCTGCGACTTTGCCATCGAAGCCTGCCATCTGAAGGTGAAGAACCTGGCCAAGGGACTTTCCGCCAAGGAATTCAACACCCACGGCTCCACCCTGCACATGGAACTGGACACCCAGAACCCCCTGTGCTATGGCATGCCCAAGGAAGCCCTGGCATTCCATTGGGACGGTCCGGTGCTGGCGGTGGGCGAAAAGTTTGACGCCCAGCAATATCAGGTGGCCGCCCATTACGCCAAAGAAGATGTGCTGCAAAGCGGTCTGCTCACCGGTGAAAAGCTCATCGCTGGAACTCCTGCTCTGCTCCAGGCCCATTGCGGCCAGGGCGAAGTGGTGCTTTATGGCTTTGCTCCTCAGCATCGCTGCCAGACCCACGGCACCTTCAAGCTGGTGTTCAACGCTCTCTACCGTTAAAGTGCCGCGAAAAAGGGGCCTTGGCCTCTTTTTCGAATTTCCACAAGGGTCTGCGTGCACGATTCTGCGTACACTTGCCCCTTGAAAAGAGCGACCTGTTTTCTTTCGCAATCTAAGCTCTTTGAACACACAAAAGGCCTGCCGCAATGAAGCGGCGGGCCTTGTTTTTTATTTTCATCAGCGGAAAAGGGACAGAATCACGCTGCTCAAAGCAGAGCAAAAAAGAGCGACAGCCAGCACCAAGGCTCCGCCGGGCAAATGGAAAGCTGCACCGGGCAGTAGCATCCCCACCAAGGCGAAAAACAGCACCATCAACGCAGCGCTGCCCAAGGCGCCATACAGTCTTTTGGGAAAGCGGGCGGAAAGCAGACCACACAGAATTCCTCCCAGCCCTACGGCCAGATAGGGACAAAGAAACATATACTTGGCCGGAATCACCCCGGAATAAAGGGAAAAAGCCATGATCCACAACAGAACGACGACGCACAGGATTCCCCCTCCGGCTGCGGTGAACAAATGAGCCGCGGCCAGCGCACCCTTGTTTTCTTTTTTCTTATCTTCCGGCATAAAAAAACCTCCCCCATCAAGATACATGGTATCTTTATGAGGGAGATTCTTTTTTCAGTACGGTTTTTACTTCTTTTCTTCGCCGTCCTCTTTGGCCTGCACGCACCATTTTTTCATGGTGAGCTTGGTGCGGTCTGCACCGGTTTCGATGACGATCTCATCCTCTTTCACAGAGATGATCTTGCCCACAATGCCGCCGATGGTGACGATATGATC
>JAHZHY010000237.1:5510-20555 GCA_019420045.1 Clostridiales bacterium | reverse complement strand
CTCGATGTGGCCCATGCGCTCGCGGCGGACTTTGGCGCGGGTGACCTCGACGCCGCAGCGGTCGCAGACCTTGCCCTTATAGCGGATGCGCTTGTACTTGCCGCAGTGGCACTCCCAGTCCTTGGTCGGGCCAAAGATGCGCTCACAGAACAGGCCGTCCCGCTCCGGCTTCAGGGTGCGGTAGTTGATGGTCTCGGGCTTTTTCACTTCGCCATAGGACCATTCGCGGATCAGTTCCGGAGAAGCCAGACCGATCTTGATGGCTTCAAATGTCATGTTTGCCATAGTTTCTCTTCCCCTCCGTTACAGTGTCTCGTCGTCCAGCGGGTCGATCTCTTCTCCCACCAGTTCGTTCATCACTTCCAGCGGGTCTTCCTCCTCATTCTGCTCACCGATGCCGAAGCCGGCCTCTGCAAGCTCGCTGTCCAGAGCTACGCCCTGAGAGCCCATCTCTTCCTGGGCTCCGCCGCCGCGGACGATATCCTCGTAAGCATCGTCATCATCGTCGTCGTCATTGAGGTGGATCTCTTCCATATTCTTGTCCAGCACCTTCAGATCCAGACCCAGGGACTGCAGTTCCTTCACCAGAACCTTGAAGGATTCAGGCACACCGGGCTTGGGCACATTGTGGCCCTTGACGATGGCCTCGTAGGTCTTGACACGGCCCACAATGTCGTCGGACTTGACGGTGAGGATCTCCTGCAGGGTGTAGGCTGCGCCATAGGCCTCCAGGGCCCACACTTCCATTTCGCCGAAACGCTGGCCGCCGAACTGGGCTTTGCCGCCCAAGGGCTGCTGGGTGACCAGGCTGTAGGGGCCGGTGGAACGGGCGTGAATCTTATCGTCGACCAGGTGGTGGAGCTTGAGGTAGTACATATAACCCACGGTCACCGGGTTGTCAAAGGGCTCGCCGGTACGGCCGTCGTAGAGGATGCTCTTGCCGTCCTCCCGCAGACCGGCATCCCGGAAGAGGGCCCGGATGTCTTCTTCTTTTGCGCCGTCGAACACAGGGGTGGCCACATGGATGCCCAGTGCGCTGGCCGCAAAGCCCAGATGCACTTCCAGCACCTGACCGATGTTCATACGGGAAGGCACGCCCAGGGGGTTGAGCACAATGTCCAGCGGTGTGCCGTCCGAGAGGAAGGGCATATCCTCCTGGGGCAGAATACGGGATACAACACCCTTGTTGCCGTGACGGCCGGCCATTTTGTCGCCCACGGAGATCTTTCTCTTCTGAGCGATGTAGCAGCGGACCACCATGTTGACACCGGGGGACAGCTCATCCCCGTTGGCCCGGGTAAAGACCTTCACATCCACAATGATGCCGCCGGCGCCGTGAGGCACACGGAGGGAAGTGTCACGCACTTCTCTGGCCTTTTCGCCGAAGATGGCCCGGAGCAGACGCTCTTCGGCTGTCAGCTCGGTCTCGCCCTTGGGGGTGACCTTGCCCACCATGATGTCGCCGGGGTGCACTTCGGCGCCTACGCGCACAATGCCCCGCTCGTCCAGATCCCGCAGAGCTTCCTCGCCCACATTGGGGATATCCCGGGTGATCTCCTCGGGCCCCAGCTTGGTGTCACGGCTCTCGGTCTCGTATTCTTCGATATGGATGGAGGTGTACACATCGTCCCGCACCAGGCGTTCGTTGAGCAGGACGGCGTCTTCGTAGTTATAACCTTCCCAGGTCATAAAGCCGATGAGGGCGTTTTTGCCCAGGGAAATCTCGCCCTGAGAGGTGGAGGGGCCGTCGGCGATCACATCGCCCTTCTTCACCCGTTCTCCCACCGCCACAATGGGCTTCTGGTTGATGCAGGTACCCTGGTTGGAGCGCATGAACTTGATGAGCCGGTGGGTCTTTTCACCCAGCTCGTCGTAGTTGATGGTCACATCCCGGGCGGTGACCCGGGTGACGATGCCGTCGCCCAGAGCCAGAGGCACAGTGCCCGAGTCCACAGCGGCCTTGTATTCCATGCCGGTGGCCACGAAAGGAGCCTCGGTCTTCAGCAGAGGCACAGCCTGCCGCTGCATGTTGGAACCCATCAGAGCACGGTTGGCGTCGTCGTTTTCCAGGAAGGGAATCATGGCGGTGGCCACGGAAACCATCATCTTGGGGGCCACATCCACCAGATCCACCTTTTCCCGCTCGATCTCGATGATCTCGTCGCGGCGGCGGCAGGTGACACGGTCGGCTTTGATCCGGCCGTTCTCATCCAGAGGCTCGTTGGCCTGGGCCACGATGTACTCGTCCTCGATGTCGGCGGTCATATACTGCACTTCATCGGTGACGATACCGGTTTCCTTGTCCACGATGCGGTAAGGAGCCTCGATAAAGCCGTACTCGTTGATGCGGGCATAGGTGGCCAGATAGGAAATCAGGCCGATGTTGGGACCTTCAGGAGTCTCGATGGGGCACAGACGGCCATAGTGGCTGTAATGCACGTCACGGACTTCCATGTTGGCCCGGTCACGGCTCAGACCGCCGGGGCCCAGGGCGGACATACGGCGCTTGTGGGTCAGCTCGGCCAGAGGGTTGTTCTGGTCCATGAACTGGCTGAGGGGGGAGGAGCCGAAGAACTCCTTGATGGCCGCCGTCACAGGACGGATATTGATCAGGCTCTGGGGGGTGACGATGTCCAGATCCTGAATGGTCATACGCTCGCGGATCACCCGCTCCATGCGGGAGAAGCCGATGCGGAACTGGTTCTGCAGCAGCTCGCCCACGCTGCGCAGACGGCGGTTGCCCAGATGGTCGATGTCATCGGCGGTGCCCACACCATTGGCCAGGCAGTTGAGGTAGTTGATGGAAGCCAGGATGTCGTCCACAATGATGTGCTTGGGGATCAGCTCATCCACATTCTCCCGGATGGCATCCAACAGCTCCTGGCCCTGGTGCTCTTCCAGCAGCTGGCGCAGCACGGAGAAGCGCACCCGCTCATAGATGCCCAGTTCTTCCTCATTGCAGTCCACAAAGTCATGGAGCCACACCATGTCGTTGGAGAAGGCCTTGACCTCTTTGCCTTCCACATCCAGATAGGCCACCGAAACGCCCTTCTTTTCGATGAGGGCAGCCTGCTCCCGGGTGAGCACCTGGCCGGGAGTGGCCAGCACTTCGCCGGTGAGGGGATCGGTGACAGGGCGGGCCAGTTTCTGGCCGCTGAGGCGCTTGGAAATGGCCATCTTCTTGTTGAACTTATACCGGCCCACGGTGGACAGGTCATAGCGCTTGGGATCGAAGAACAGATTGTGGAGCAGGGTCTGAGCGCTGTCCACTGTGGGGGGCTCACCGGGACGGAGACGCTTGTAGATCTCGATGAGGGCGTCCTCGGTGGTCTTGATGGCGGAGTCCTTGTCCAGAGAAGCGATGATCCGCTCGTCCTCGCCGAACACCTCTTTGATCTCGGCGTCGGTGCCGATGCCGATGGCCCGGATCAGGGAGGTGATGGGCAGCTTGCGGTTTTTGTCGATGCGCACATAGAACACATCGTTCACATCGGTCTCATACTCCAGCCAGGCGCCCCGGTAGGGGATGACGGTGCTGGTGTACATCTCCTTGTCGGGCCGCTCGTTGTTGATGCCGAAATACATACCCGGAGAACGGACGATCTGAGAGACCACAACCCGTTCGGCGCCGTTGATGATAAAGGTGCCGCCGTCGGTCATCACAGGGAAATCGCCCATGAAAATTTCCTGCTCCTTGATCTCGCCGGTCTCCTTGTTGCGCAGGCGCATGCGCACCTTGATGGGGGCGGCATAGGTGGCGTCCCGCTCTTTGCATTCCTCCACCGAATACTTGGGCTCTTCTTCCATGGAATAATCCAGGAAGGTCAGCTCAAGGTTGCCGGTGTAGTCGGTGATGGCGCCCACATCCCGGAACACCTCCCGCAGGCCGGTATCCAGGAACCATTGATAGGACTTCTTCTGCACCTCGATGAGGTTGGGCATCTGGAGCACTTCCCGGGTCCGCGAAAAGCAAACCCGCTCCTTTTTGCCGCACTGGATCCTGCCGTACTTTTCCCAGTTGTACATTTGCCACACTCCGTTTCCTGTCAGTTTGCGATACACTAGGGTGCGTTGCATTTTTTTATTTCTTCCCTGTTGCCATCCTCACCGGCTTTTGCTAAAATGAGAGCGGTGAAAAATGATAACCAGTTGATTGCATATCAATGCAGTATATTATTATACTATTTTCATTGCAAGAAGTCAACCGAACGAACTGTCTAAAACTGCCTGTTTTTTCAGGCAGTTTTTTGTTTATCCAGCCATTTCAGGCAAAAAGTTGGCCCGGCCGCCAAAGCGGTCGGGCGTTCTTTCTATTTTTCCGCAAGAAAAACAAGAGGAAGGGCGCAAAGTCCAAACAGTGCCGGAAACCAGAGATAAGCGCCGCTGACGAGAAATGCCGGCGTAATCTCCTTGTACATCAGCGCCGCACACAAAGGCATCACAGAAAAGGCCAGCAGACCCAAAAGAAACACGCCTACGGCCCAGAGCTTTTTTCTCCGCTGCCAGAGCAAGCCTCCCAGACCAAGGAGCAGCATACCGGGCAGCCAAAGCAGATTGCCTTGCAGCACCTTGTCCCCTCCCTCTCCCATACGGGAAAAAAGAAAGGCGATCAGGAGCCATCCCAGGGAAGCACACACCAGCTCCCACAGCGGACGGCGGCAGAACGCCGTGAAAAAGACCATGGCCAGCATCAGAAGCGCTCCCAGGCCGCAATACCAGAAGCTCTCCACCCGGAAAGCCAAAATTCCTTCCTGCAAAGAACCTTCGATCCGGGGCCACAACCCATAGAGCAGTCCCCCTGTCCCTCCCAGAATCCACAGGATGCCCTTTCCCCAGTTTCCCATGACTTTACGGGGCAGAAGGAGCAGCAGTGCCCCCAATACCGGGCAGAGAGAGATGAAGGCCGTTTCATAATAGAAAAATCCCAGGTGGAAATAAAGCCTCACCGTTCCTGTCGGGCCCGCAATGATCTTTTCCAGCAACACAGCAAAAAGAAGCAGGAAAAAAATCCCCTCCAGGTAGATCAGGATGCCCCGGCCCTCCCGGCGGCTGTAAAGCATCCACAAAGCCACCACCGCCGGGAAGAAGGCCAGCCACATTCCCCGGCTCCACTGGCTTACCACTTGAGAGAGGACCATGGCCCACTGCGGCGCCTGGTAATTCTGGATGAGGCCGGGGAAAATGGCGCTCCACAGCCACACCGTATTCAGCAGTATGGCACACAAAAGGCCAAACACCGGTGCTTTCCAATCAAAAATCACTTTTTGTTTCATTTTATCCCCTCCTCCATCTCGTCCGCCGTCACCACAAAAGCGGGCTCACTTCCTCCCAAGGAGCCAAAATCATATTCTTTACCGGATTGCTCCAGTGTTCCTGTAATGGTGCGGGAACAATAGAATTCCACCGCTTTCCCATCCTGCACAATTTTTACACGCAAAGTAGGGGTGAAATATTGACAATTCAGTTCGCCGGGACCCAATGTATTGATCCGGCGTACCGGCCCTGTTTCCAATGGGGCCTCTGCATGAATGAAGATTCCCCGATCCCAATCATAAAGGGCCGTTCCCTGAAATTCCTGGTCAAAGGTGACCGCTATGGGAAAAGTGGGATCGTCCTCCGGCCAAAAAATTCCCGACTGTACCAGCTGCCAAGTCCAGGTCATGTCTCTGATCCCCCGGGGCCTTTCCCCCTGGGATGTACTCCGAGAAACCAGGGAAAATGCGGCACTGCCCACAAAGGCAAACAGCAAAAGCCCAACGGCATATCCCATCTTTTTTCTCACAGCAACCCCTTCTTCCAAAATATTCTGTTTTTATTTTACATTATGTAAACCATTTTGTCAATAGACTGAAAAGAAAAATCAATTTATTTTCCCTTGATTTTTATTTTCCTTCCTGATATAATTTTTATATTATCATATTCTATATTTTTCTTTCATCCGATGTTGGAAGTCCGCTGGCGGCCGACGATCCGAACCATCACCTCTTTGACCGCTGCGGGCTATGTTGCTTTCCGGGAAAGGAGTGTGCATTGTATGAAGCGTTTTTTCCGTAAAAACATGGGACTCATGATTCTTGTGGGATGCTTCCGGGTGATGCGCACCCAGAGCTTCCAGGAAGTGAGCAGCCAAAGCGGCCCTCAGTGGGAACGATATCAGCTGTTTATGAATCTGGATAACCGGATGGGCCAGATTGTCTGCACCGTTCATGTGATTTTTGTGGTTCTGGCCGTTCTTTTGGTCTTGGGCCATCTTCGTCTGTGGCAGGTGCTGGGCACTTTCGCCGCCAGCTACCTGGGCGCCTGGCTTCTTTCCTACATCGGCCCTGCCTGGAGCGGCGCCGGTCTTTCCAACTACACCTTGGAATTGTACCTTTCTTTTTATACTTCCGCCCTGTTTCTGGGCATCGGCATTGTGGTGTGGGCCTTCCGCCTGCTCTATCTGCGAATCAAACGAAAAACAACTTGAAAAAGGACAAAAAACCCTGCCGTATTCACCGGCAGGGTTTTTTATAAAAATTTTTCCAAAAAACATAAAACCCGCCGGGATGACGGCGGGTCTTATGTGTGTGAGCGGAACACTCACGGCTGTACCCCGGCGGGGCGGCGAGCGCTTTTTCTCACTGGGAGTTTTTCTGCTGGGAGCGCAGAAACTCCAAAAAATCCAACAGGCTTTTGCGCTCCGCCGGGGGCAGGACACTAAATTCGGCACACAGCTTTTTCAGTGTTCCCTCTTCCCGCAGCTGGGAACAGCCCAAAAGATAGTCCACCGTCACGCCGAAAAAGGCAGCGATGTCGATGAGCATCTTGGCGTCCCGGGGAAAATGGGCCCCTGACTCATAAAAGCTGACCATGCGGGGAGAAATCCCCAAATGGGCACCGAGTTCCTTTTGGGTGATGTTCCGCTCTTCCCGCAATTCGCGCAGTCTTTCTGCGAAAGTCATGGGACATCACCTCAATCTTATCATAAAATATTTTTCCCTTTTCCGGCAGACAATGGTAGTATAATTTCTTCTTTGCAGTTGACCCTGAAGTGTTCCTTCTGTACAATAAAACAAGGCTTCTTTTGACAAAAATAACAAATTGGAGGAACCATATGGATCTGGAAAAGATAGTGGCTCAGGCCAAAGCGGGAGAGCTTGAGGCACAGAGCGCCCTCTACCAGCAATACTTTCAAAAGATCTATTCCCTGGCCCTGGGCATCACCAAAAACCCGGAAGACGCCATGGACATCTGCCAGGAAACCTTTTTATCTGTTTTTCAGCATTTGTCCTCCCTGCGTGAAAACGCAGCCTTCCCCCACTGGCTGTGCCAGATCGCTGCAAACCAATGCCGCCGTCTGGTGAAAAACAAAGGCCGCTTCCTTTCTCCCGAACAAAAGGAAGACGAGCCGGATTTCTTTTCTTCCCTGCCCGATGACGACCCGGAAGCCCTGCCCGAGCAGGTGCTGGACAAGGAAGAGACCCGCCGTCTGATGGAAGAAACAGTGCAGCAGCTTCCCGATGTGCAGCGGGAATGTGTGCTTCTTTATTATTATGCCGGCCTGTCGGTGGAGGAGATCGCCCAGGTGCAGCAGTGCTCCACCGGCACGGTGAAAAGCCGTCTCAACTATGCCCGGCAGAAACTCCGCCAGCAAGTGCTGGCCATGGAAGAGCGGGACGGAGTCCGCTACCATGGCGCCATTCCCTTCTCCCTGCTGTTTTCCCAGCTGCTGGAACAGGTTTCCGCCCCGGGGCAAAAGGAACAGATCTGGCAGGGAGTGGAGAAAGCTCTGGGTGCTGCCGCGGCGGCCGGAGCTGGAACCGCTGCCGCCGGCGCTCTGGGTACCGGTGCAGGGGAAGCCGCCAAAACCGGGTTGTTTGCCACCATCAAGGCCAAAATCATTGCCGGTGTGACGGCGGCCGCCGTGGTCACTGGCGGAGCTGCGGTGATCATTTCCAATCTTCCCAAACCCATCGCCTTTTCCGACCCAGCCATGGAGCAGAATATCCGGGTGCTCATTGACAAACCGGAAGGAAAAATCTATCCAGAGGATTGTGAAGAACTGTCTCACATCACCATTCTGCCCGACGGCTTTATCGCATACACAGACAATGCATTTTACAGCGATCCTCACCCGGAAGAGGGCACCGTAGCGGTAAAAAGCCTGGCCGATCTGCAAAAGCTGCCCCAGGTGACTTCTCTTCAGTTCATCCAAGGGGATGCCCAGCCCCTGCTGGACACCTTGGGTGAAAACCCTCATCTGCTGGAAGTGGACACCACCTGGCAGGACACCCAGGACCTCACCGACCTTTCTTTTGTACAGGATCTTCCCAATCTCCGCAGTCTGAACTGCACCATTGGGGACAATGTGGATCTGACCCCCTTGGAAACTGCCGCCCAGCTGCGTGTCTTGCAGCTGGGATGCGGTACCATTTCCCTTGATCTGTCTCAGCTCACCGAACTCACCTACCTGGGCCTGATGCCCATGGGAGGCGGCACCCATGGCAGCGCTTTCCACCTGGAAAGCAGCCAGCCCCTCACCAAGCTGCGCCTTTTGCAGCTTTATTCCGGCCAGCCGGACAGCCTGGAATTCCTCCGGGGTGCTTCTTCCCTGGAAGTGCTGGAACTGTTCTCTTACGGAACGGCTGTCGACCTGTCCCCCCTGAGCGGCCTTCCCGCATTGCGGGCCGCATCCATCGACGGCGGTTCCTGTGATCTGGCTCCCCTTCACGATTGCCCCCGACTGGAGGCCTACTCTTCTTTCATGGGGCAAAACCCGCCTTCCGTCCCGCAAATTGACACCGGGGTGTTTATGGATACCTACACCAATCCGCTGATGGATGAAATCTTCTATGGTTCCGTCGACAAAGAAGAATAGACCAGGCCCCAAAGCCACTCTTCCGGGCGGCTTTCAGACCGTCGAAAAACCTACATAGCGTAAAAAAATCGTTTGCCCTCCCCCTCATCAATTTGCAAAAAACGGCGACCTGTGCGTCGGTTTTTGCACCTTTCAAGGGGCAAGTGTGCGCCGAATGCGTGCACGCAGCCCCTTGCAAAAACTCGAAAAAGTGGCTTATACCACTTTTTCGACACGCTCAAGCCGCCCTTCCGGGCGGCTTTTCTTGAAACTCTTCGGACAGACGCATATAATATGGTATATCGGTAACCGTTTCCCCAGCAAATAAGGAGCGACAAGGGATGGAGTATATCACCATACAGCAAGCCGCCAAAAAGTGGAACATTTCTCCCCGTCTGGCCCAGCAATACTGTGCCGACGGCCGCATTCCCGGAGCCCGGAAGTTCGGCACGGCCTGGGCCATCCCCGCCTCCGCCCAAAAACCTGGGGACCCCTGGAAGGAGAAAGCTCTTTCCCCTTCCATCACAGCCCCGTTGGAGGAAGCTCCCTCCCATCCTATCCCCATGCCCCTGCTGAGCACTCCCTTTCTCCCCGGGCATTGCAAGGAATATGTGGAGAGCATCCAGGATGCCCGGCTGCAGGACATTGCCCGGGCCGAATACTACTATTTCAGCGGCCAGCCGGAAGAGGCCGCCAGAATCGCCGAACTGTATCTTTCCCATGAGAAGCTGTCCCTGCGTCTTTCCGCCTGCCTGATCTATACTTATGCCAATTTGTCCATCGGCCAGATCCAGCGGGCCAAACACACCCTGACCCAAATCCAGAACACCCTGACCGCCGAAGAAAAACTGCCGCCCCAGCTGCAGAGCGTGGCGGTATTTGCCATCACGGCCGCATCTGTCCTGCTCCATCTTCCCCTGCCCCAGGGGCTTCATTCCCTGCCGGAACACATCCGCCTGCTGCCTCCTGGTCTGCGGATGTTCGCCCTTTATGTCCAGGCCCACCAGACCTATCTGGAAGGGGACTACGGCAAAAGCATCGGCATTGTGGAAACCGCCTTTGCCATGGAGGGCCAGCGGTATCCCATCCCTTCCATTTACCTTCATCTGGCGGCGGTGATGGACTACATGAGCCTGAAACAGCCGGAGCAGGCCCAGTCCCACTTGCTTAGCGCCTGGGAGCTGGCCCGGCCGGATGATCTCATCGAAGGCTTTGGCGAACACCATGGCTTGCTGGGCGGGATGCTGGAGGCTGTTCTGAAAAAAGACTGGCCGGAGGACTTCCGGCGGATCATCGCCATCACCTACCGTTTTTCCGCAGGCTGGCGCAAGGTCCACAACCCGGAAACCGGCCACCCGGTGGCCGACAACCTGACCACCACCGAGTTTGCCGCCGCCATGCTGGCCGCCCGTGGCTGGACCAACCAGGAGATCGCAGGCCATCTGGGCATCTCTCCCAATACGGTGAAGCAATACATCTCCACCGCATTGCAGAAGCTGAACATCAAACAGCGGAAAGACCTGAAGCAATATATGCTGCGATGACATCCGATTTTCATTGAACATATCCGCAAAAGCATCCCCAGCTTCCATCAGTATTCCCGTCGGGATCTGACAAAAAAGGGGGCAATATGCCTTCGGATGCAGTTCCAGTAAAAAAACGAAAAACTCCCCGCCGGGTTGGAACCGGCGGGGAGTTTGCTGTTTTGGGGCGTTTTTATTTTGCGGTGGTCAGGGTCACATCATAGAAGGCGCATGTGTAGTCCTCGTCACCCAGGCAAATTTTGAGGAAATTACAGCCCTGGAGGTTCACATCCACATCGATGGCCGGATCTCCTGCCTTGGTGGAATATTCCTTGATCAGGGTCTCTTCCCCATACTGGTCCACATTGTAAAACTGAAGGGTGGACTTGCCCGTGTTTCCCAAATTATCAAAGGGGATGATGAACTTGCCGTGGATGCTGTCATAATTCGAATCCAGCTTGTAGACCTGATAACCAATTCCATACAGCTTAATTTGATTAAAGGGAGAATAGGTATCCCCCAGCACGGTAAACTGGGCGTATTCTCCAGTGTACAGATATTGTCTGCCATAGTTGCTGCCGTTATTGTAGGCAGAATACATTTCCACCTCATCAATGGGTACACTCTGGACACCGGCGTCGGGACGCTGGCCGATATACACCGTCTGGCCCTCCTGATCCCAGGCCACTTCTTTGTCGGTGAGCATCCCGGTGAGGGCACGCACCGGCAGATAGGTGGTGCCGTCATAGATCATGGGCTCCACCACATTGCCATTCACATCGGTGGGTTTTTTCAGGTTGCCGTCCACATAGATCTTGATGCCGCCCATGGCCACCTTGATCTCCTTCATGGTGGCGGCGGAAGAGGGCAGAATGGTGCCCAGGGTCAGAACGGTAAGCAGGGTACCTGCGGCAACGCCTTTCAGGGTTCCTTTTTCAAACTTCAGCATAGATACTTTCTCCTTTTCTGTTTTCTTTTATCATCAAATCCCGAGTCCTAGGCTTGGGTTCTTTGATACAGACGGTAGCACAGCAGGATGCTCTGCTCCACGGTGCAGCTCTGCTTGGGGGCGATGTTGTTGCCGCCCACCCCTTTGAAGATGCCGTTGTGGGCCAGGATGCCCATGGCCCGGGTGGCCCAGGAGGAAACCTGACCGGCGTCCTGGTACAGGCTCAGATCTTCAAACTGCTCGATGTAATCGGTTTTGTTCTGATCCTGGATATAGAGGATGGCCCGCAGGAGCATGGTGGCGATCTGCTCCCGGTTGGTGGTCTGCTTTGGAGCAAAGGTGCCGTCCCCCATGCCGTTGACGATGCCCGCCTGGTAGGCTTTGCGCACCACTTCGCTCTGGGTATCGGTGAAGGCGTCCGCCGGGGCGGCAGGCAGAGTCTTGCCGGTGGCCTTTTCTGCCAGCGTCACCGCCAGGGCGGCAAACTGCTCCCGGGTGGCCGCCGCCTGATAGGAGGGATCTCCCGGCAGGGCGGGCACCAGTCCGGCGCCGGTGGCTTCCTTGATCTCTTCCACGGCCCAATCGCTGGGGCTTTGTTCCGTGGGGATATAGGGCAGGTCATCCGGGTCCACCACTTCCCCCTTCAGGGCGAAAGCAGGCAGGGTGCTGAGCACAAGGCACAGGCACAGGGCAATGAGCTTTTTCATAGTATTTTCTCCTTTTTGTATTATTTTGTTCTTTTAAAACTGATTGGTGAAAGCAGACAGCTTTTCGTCCAGCTTGTGCCGGTAGCCCAGGGTGGAAGCCGGAACGGCCAGATGAGTGACGCCGTTTTCGTCCATCTGGAAATCCCGCTGCACTTCATTATAATAGTGCATCCCTTTGAAAAACTCCGTCAGCTCTTCAAATTCCTCTTTGGTTTCGGCCTGGCCCAGGACCACCCGGCTGTCGGCAATGTAATCCAGCTCCACCCAGCCTGCTTCTTTGTCCTCGTCGGTCACATCCACGCCCCAGCCGCCGGGGATGGTGCCCACCGGGATGCGCAGGGTCTTCTGCTCTCCGGCCTGGGCGGAATAGTGGATGCTCATGATCCAGTCGTTGCCGGGGAGAAATTCCGTGTTGGAATCCACAAGGCCGCCCATTTCCTTGTATTTGTCGTACCGGAGATAGAAGCAATCCCCTTCGTCCGGATTTTTGGTGTTGTTCACCACATCCACCAGCAAAAAGCCATCGCCGTTTTCAATGGTATAGCCCTTGATCTTCACCTGGGACTGACCATAAGTGGTCTCCACTTCCGGCTTTTCTTCCGGTTTTTCCTCGGGCTCGGTGGTTCCTTCTCCCGGCTCTACCGGGCCGGTGGGCTCCTCCGGGGCCTGATAGCCGTCGGAATAGAGCACATCCACCAGACGGATACCATGGGAGTTATACACCGAAGTGAAAATCTCCTTGTACTGGGCATCGGTGGAGGCGGTTTGCCAGTCGGTGACCATTTCGCCTTTCCTATTGATATAAGCATAGGTAAGGGTGCGGGTGTCCAGATCGTTGCCGGTATACTTCTCCAACAGGCTGTCGGTGGCGGGGCTGTCTTTGAAGACGATGGCCTTGCCATCCACAAAACGTCCGGTGTAATACTGGCTATCATAGCGGATGGGGCTGACCTCCAAAGGCAGGGTGATGGCCACCACCCCTGCGGTGTCCACATAATACTGCTGCTTGTGAAATTCCCCGTTCTGCCAGTAGTCGTTGACTGCGGCGGCCAGGCCATAGGCATCGTCGGAGAAATCGAACATCTCCTCAAAACGGCCCTGGTTCAGGTTGACCAGTTCGTATCTAGGGCCATCGATGGTCATTTTCTCCGGTTCATAGGCCACATAGTCATATTCCCATCTGGATGAGCCGTTGCTGTCCTTTATGTAGTGTTCCACCAGCACCAGGCCCTGGTGGGGCAGATTGCAGCTTTCATAGGAGATGCCATACAGCACGCCGCCGTTGTTCAGCGGACCGACGCCCCAGGGAAAGTTTCCCTCATCCCAGAACTCCTGCATATAGGGCGCCCTGCGGTACCAGAGCTCTCCGCCCTTCATGGTGAGGTAATAATAATAGCTTCCCGATTTGTCGGCGGCCATGGCGGGCAGGGCGGAAAGCACCGCCATCGTCAGGATCAAAAGAATAGTGATCAGCCTTTTTTTCATTTTTCTTCCTCCATTTCCCTCTGCACAAAATAAAGAAATATTCCTGCTTTCAGAATGCCATACAGACGGCGCATTTGTCAATGAAAACCAGGGTCAATTTCTCCGCCTTTCGCCCTGTAAGATTCCAACGAAAGCCGCCGGGTTTTATTTTTTCTCAAATTATTTTTTCTTTTTTATTTCTGCCAGGAGCCAGGAAAGAAAAAACCATACTTGCTCTTTTGCCAAATCTGTTGATTCCCAACGGGTTTGGCCTCTTTTCTTTGGAAAATACTATGCAGCCAGCTTATTGTTTGATTTGGGAATCTTTGATATAGTACAATTAACAGGAATCCCCTTTTCAGGGGAATAAAGAAAGGTGGATGCACTATGTTCGACAATGTAGGAAAAACTCTGTTTCAAGTGGGCCAGGTTCTTTTCTGGCTGTTCATCATCTGCGGCAGCCTGTCGTTTCTCTTCTATGTCATCGAAGGTCTGGCGCTGATGGGGATCGTCATGCTGATCTGCGGCGTACTCAGCTCTCTGCTCTTTGCGCTGCCCATCATGGGCTTTGGCAAGCTGGTGGAAGATGTGCACCAGATCCGCGCCCGTCTGGCCGCTTCCTCCCGTCCCCAGACCGCTCCCCGGGACGAGCTGCCCGAACTGTAATGCCATCAGGAGGGATGTACCATGAGTGAACGCTATACCCGGCTGTTTACGCTTCCCGGTTCCCTGTATGCCCAGGGCTCCCCGCTGATCATTCTGGCCGGAGCTTTGCTGAAAGACAACCAGACGGGAAGGGTGCTGGCACAGCTGAAATTCAAAAATGTGGGCACAAAACCCGTCAAGGCCGTGAAGGTCTCTGTCACTCCCCTGGACGCCGCCGGAATGGAAAACGGCCAGTCGGTGGAGCATCAGTATCTGGACCTCCACGCCGCCCGGGATGGGGAATTCGGACAGAGAGAGCCGATTCCTTTTCCCGATCCCACCACCCGGGCTTTCCGCGGAGCCATCACCCAGGTGGTGTTTGCCGATGGCACCCTGTGGGGCCCGGCAGAAGGGGCCTGGGAGGTTTTGTCCCCCAGCCGCACCCTGGAAAGCGTGCTGCGGGATCAAGGGCTTTGCAAAGAATACCAGATCCAGTATGGCGCCAACTGCCGCCTCTTCCCCCGGGAAGAGGCCGGTCTGTGGCAATGCGCCTGCGGGGCCTGGAACCGGCAGGGAGAAGAAAACTGCCATGCCTGCGGCAAAAGCCTGGACCAGCTGAAGGGTTTTGATCTGGAACAGCTCAAGGCCAGCCGGGACGCCCGGGCGGAAAAAGAACGCCAGGCCGCCCTGCTGCGGCAGCAAGCGGCTGCTTCTCAGGCTGCACCGGCTGCCCCTTCCAAAGGCAACCGGCCCCAGTGGCTCATCCCCGGCATTGCCGCGCTGCTGGTGGTGCTGGTGGGAGGCGGCATCTTCTTTGCCAACCGGGGAAAACCTGCTTCTTCCGGCCCTTCTGCCTCCGGCGGCGGCACCCAAAGCGCCGCTTCCGACAATTCCAGCTCGGCTGCCGGTGGCGATGACACC
>JAHZHY010000237.1:0-5500 GCA_019420045.1 Clostridiales bacterium | reverse complement strand
GGTACCCCGTCTGCCGCTTCCGATGATTCCGGCGGCACAGCCACGGCGGCCAGTCCGGTGGACACTCTTTTCGATTTCATCCGGACAGAAGGTGAAATCCGGGACCGGGTGGATTTTCCCGTCTTCCCCATCTACTATGAAGATTGTTATGTCTATGAAAAAACCATGGACTCCGGGGTCAAGTATTTCTTCCTGGCTGACAAAGAGGATAATGATCTGCTGTGGTTCCACGCCCAGTGGCCCGACGATTCCAATATGGAAGCCACCCTGTTCTATAATTGGGAAAAAGGATATGTCACCTCCATGCCCACTGTGGAGGTCACCTCCAGTAGTGGAGCCAAGACCCGTTATACCATGCGGGGCGGCGTGGACATAGCCGATTATCATGCTGGTATGGATGTGATCCCCAGCAGCGTAGAGGAAGCGGAGACCCGGGCGGAAGCGCCAGAATACATCCAGCCCCTTACCAAAAGCCTCTCTTCCCTCACGCACTTTTCCACTCTGCGTCTGAGTGAACTGTGTGAAGAAGTGGGTATCTCCATGGATGATCTGGGCTTTGTAAACTTCGGAAATCCCGTCATCGACTGAGAACCTTATCCAAAAAGGAGCGTGATCTGCCATGAGCGAGCGCTATACCCGGCTGTTTGCTCTGCCGGGGTGTCTTTGCTCTCGCAGCGCACCGGCAGCCATCCTGGCCGGGGCCCTTTTAAAAGACAATGAAACCGGGGAAATTCTGGCTCAGCTGAAGCTGAAAAATGTGCAGGCAAAGCCCATCAAGGCCTTGACCATTTCCCTCCAGGCGCTGGACACGGCGGGTCAGAAGCTGGGTTCTCCGGTTCCCTACCACTATCTGGATCTGAGCATCCCTCAGGATGGAGAGTTCGGCCAGAAAGATGCCATTATTCTCCCCCATGTTGCCGCACGGTGCTTTCAGCCGAAGGTCACCCAGGTGATCTTCTCCGATGGGACCCTGTGGGAAACCGGCGGCAAGACCTGGGAAAGCATCCCGCCCCAGGTGACTTTGGAAAAAGCCCTGGGGGATGAAGCCCTTTGCAAGGAATACCGGGCCCGCTTCCCCGGCGCCGCCTATCTCCCTCAAAAGGACGGCCCCTTCTGGCGCTGTGCCTGCGGGGCCTGGAACAAGCAAGGCGACGAGCACTGTCACGGCTGCGGGGCATCCGCCCAGGCCTTGTTTTCCACCGACTTGGGAGAAATGCGAACCAGTGTTCAGATCCGGCAAAAGCAAATCATCGGTCCTCAGCGAAAAGCCCGGGCCTTTTCCCTCTTTGTAGGGGTTCTGATGGTCCTGTGTTCCCTTGGGCTCTTGCTGGTAAACGATGGGACTCTCATCCGGAACCGAAGCTACGACGCCGCCTATACCCAGCTGTTTTACAGCCTTGTGTTTACCCTGATCACCGGGGTCCTTTGGCTGATCTGCGGTGCTCTGCCCGGCTTCTCCCAAAAACTCATGCAGCTTGATGCAGGGTTGTCCTTCTGTTGTGGGCTTTTCCTTCTGTATGTGCTGGTCTTTCCCCTTGGAGCCAGGACCGGCGCTCCAGACCTTCTGCTGGTAATGACCTTGCTATTTCTGATCGCAGTCTTTCTGCTCTATTATTTTACATTCCATATCTTCAAAAAATCCAATTCCAAAGGAGAGTGATCTTCCATGAGCGAACGCTATGCCCGACTGTTTGCCCTGCCGGAAAACCTGTATCAGCCCGACTCACCGGTGATGATTCTGGCCGGTGCCCTTCTGAAAGACAACCAGACCGGCGGCATCCTGGCCCTGATGAAGTTCAAGAATGTGGGAACAAAACCCATCCGTGGCCTGAAGGTGCGCTTTTTCCCTCAGGACCTCACCGGCATCGATCTGGACCAGCCCCTGGAACACCAGTATCTGGACCTGAATGCCGCCCGTGACGGGGAATTCGGCCAAAAAGAACCGGTGGCCTTCCCCAATGCCATCACCCGTGCCTTCCGCGTAGAGGTATACCAGGTGGTCTTTGCCGATGGCACCCTGTGGAACCAGGAACAAAACCAATGGGCTCCCATGCCCCCGCTCCAGGCCCTGGAAACAGCCCTGGGGGACAAGGAGCTCTGCAAAGAATACCAGATCCTCTACGGCGCCAACTGCCGCGTGATGCCCCAGGAGGACAAGGGCCTGTGGCGATGCACCTGCGGGGCCTGGAACATGGAAAGCGAAGCAAACTGCCACGCCTGCGGCAAAAATCTGGATCAGCTGAAGGCCTTGGACATGGAACAGCTGAAAGCCAGCCGGGATGCCCGGCTCGCCCGGGAACAGCAGGCCATGGCCGCCCAGCAAGCCGCCCAGCAAGCCGCTGCTTCTGCCCCGGCTCAGGCTTCTTCCAAAGGCAATCGGCCCCAGTGGCTCATTCCCGGCATTGCCGCCCTGCTGGTGGTGCTGGTGGGCGTCGGCGTCTTCTTTGCCAACCGGGAAAAGCCCGCATCTTCCGGCTCTTCCAGTTCTTCCGGCTCCGGCGGCGGTACCCCGTCTGCCGCTTCCGATGATTCCGGCACTTCCGCCGCTTCCGACGATTCCGGCACTTCTGCCCCTTCCGATGATTCCGGCTCGGCTTCCGGAAGTTCCGGCAGCGCCGCTGCATCCGATGAGGACTTTGTCCGGGATGCCCTCCATGATTTCTCACTGGAAATGAAAGACCATGCTCCCGGCACCACCGTGGCATTTTCCCTGGAAGGCTCTTCTGTGACCCTGGGACTGCTGGCAGATCAAAGCCAATTTACCGATGATGAACTCATGGGCTTAGCCAATGAGATTCTGTACGGCACCGGCGCCAGCGATTTTCTGGCAGATAGCGGATTTGAAATTTCCTTCCATCTTTTCCTCTACGACGACGACCGGCAGATGAAGAATCTGCAGAATGAAATGATGGACCTGGGCTTCCTTTTGATGGAAGAATAATCATCCTGTTTTCCCACGGAAAGAGAGGTTTTTCCCATGAAATACTGTACCAAATGCGGCTCGCCCATGGCGGATGACGATATTTACTGCGCCAAATGCGGCGCCGCTTCCGCTCCCAGCCAGCCCTCTGTTCCCCAGGCCAGCGCTCCCCAGCCGATGCCTGCGGCTGTCCCAACCGGCCCTGCCCAGAGCGGCAAAGGCTTTGGGGCAAAATGGAAACAGATGAAGCCAAAGCAAAAAGGCCTCCTCTGTGGTATCGCCGCCACAGTGGCAGCAGCGGTGGTTCTGGTCATCGCTCTGGGCGGGTCCAATGATTCCTACCAGCCCTCGTCCTCCGGCTATTCCCCCTCTGCCGGAGCAGCTTCTTCCGGCGGCTCTGCTTCTTCCGGTGGCTCTGCGGACATCACCAAGATGCAGGTGGCCACCGCCCTGCGGGATGAGATCGGCTCCAAGTATGACACCGCCGACCCGGACAGCTGCCGCTACGATATCAACAAGCAGGAAAAACAGGGGAATTTCACCTATGTCTATGGCAGCGTCACCCTGTATGACAAATACGGCAAGCTGACCACCGGCTGGATGGACGATTCCGGCACTCCCTACCGCAGCTACACCGTCAAGATCAATAACTCCACCGGGAAGGCTGTCTCCTGCGAGATCAAGTAAACAGAAAGAGAAACAAAAACAGATCAATTACCGCCACAGGCGGATAAAGAGAGGAGAAACAATATGAAATACTGTTCCAAATGCGGAGCCCAACTGGCTGACGACGCCGCTTTCTGCCCCAAATGCGGCACCCCTTGCCCCACTTCCCCGGCCCAGCCGGAGCCCACATTCTCTGCCCCGGCCCCTCTGGATGTCCCTCCCGAGGATCTGCTGTCCTCCGAATCTCTGCCCCCTCTGGAGGGCGAGAGCGAAGTGATGCCCACGGGAGAAGCCGTCCCGGCCGCCGGGAAGAAATCCTTCCTGAATGCCATCAAGGCCTGGAGCAAAAAGAAAAAGATCATCGCCGGCTCGGTGGCCGCCGTGGTGGTGGTCGGCGCTGTGGTGGCCTTTGCCCTGCTTTACAAATCCGAATTTGAACAGGTAAAAGACGAATGTCTGGACATCGCCGGTATCGTCACCGGTGACGGCAAAACCTCCTTCACCCTGGACACCTACCCGGATCACTATGAAAACATGGATCCCGATGTGGTTGGGCTTCTGAAAGCCAGTACACAGGAAAAGGTGCTGAAAGCCATCAAGCACGCCAACACCGCCCTGGGCTTTGACAGCGGCCTGTATGACCAGATGCTGCAGACCAACGCCCTCATGGGACGGCAGACCGAAGAAAATGACAAATACAAAGTGGCCTGGAGTTATCATCCCGACGACGGCCTGGAAGTGACTTATTCCAAAAAATAACCCATCTTCAAAAGGCCCCGGGAAATTTCCCCGGGGCCTTGCCCTTTTTTCTTGTGGCCTGAGAAACGAAAGGAGAGCTCTACTATGAAATTCTGTTCCAAATGCGGCGGCCAGATGGAAGACCATGCCGCCTTCTGCCCCAACTGCGGCGCCCCGGCAGGGGCTGCTTCGGCCGGCGCTGCCTCCGGCCAGCCCGGGGACTCCGCTTCCCGGCTTCTGGCGGAAAAAAAGCATTCCCGCATCACTTCGGCCATGGTGCTCAATGTGATCGCCTTCATTCTCAGCCTTGTGGCCTGCGCAGTCCTTTTTCTGGCAGGCGTCCAGCACGGAGAGGATCCCCCGGACGGCAGCTACACCATCGAGCACGACCTGTTGGGAGAATTTTTAGGCTATGACACCGCCAAGATCGTCACCCCGGACGAAAAAATGGCGGAGTGGGCGGCAAAGGAAGCGGAGCGGCGGGAAAGCAACGAAGCGTTGCTGAAAGCCCTGGGCCTGTGGCAGGGCATCTCCCTTGCGGCCATGGCGGTGGGCTTTTTCGCCGCCCGGGGAGCCAAGAAAAACAAGAAGGGCCTTGTCTTCCTCTTTATGGCCCTGTGGCTGCTCCCCGCTGTGGCTCTGGGCGTTATCTTCCCCCAGGCCATCGTGCTGCTCTTCTGCGGCATCGGCTTGATTCTGTTTGTCCCTGCCATTCTGGGCCTGATCGCCGGAGGCAAGCTGCTCCAGGCGGCGAACATCCGTGAATAAAAGCGTTTTCCGTCAGGTTCGCTTTGCCCTCTATGCCGCTTTCCTGCTCAACGGCATCCTGGTGCAATGGGTGCTGCCCCTGGACTTCCGGTGCAGCGTCACCGGAGAACAATGCTTTGCCTGCGGCCTGCGTGGGGCGGTGGACCGGCTTTTTCAGGGGGATTTTGCCGGGGCCTATCGCTCCAATCCCCTGATCGTCCCCATTGTCCTGATTGCGGCCCTGATGTGTGCCGATGTGCTTTGGTATCTTTGGAAGCAAAGGAGAAAGAACCATGAATGAACGCTATACCAGGCTGTTTTCCCTGCCGGGGAGCCTGCATACCCCAAAGGCTCCTCTGCTCATCATGGCAGGGGCCCTTCTGAAAGACAATGTCACCGGGCAGGTTCTGGCCCAGGTGAAATACAAGA
>JAHZHY010000236.1 GCA_019420045.1 Clostridiales bacterium | reverse complement strand
TGAAAAAACTCATCCTTTCCAGGGGTTTACGCCGGCCCCGCCGGCAAAAAAGCAAGACGGAATATTCTCCGTCCCTTATCTTTTTATTCTGAATGGTTTCACCCTATCTGTCAAGCCCCTAAATTGTTTTGCATCCCGGCCCGTCTTTTGATATACTATCATTAGCATCCTAACGATACTGGGAAAAATCAAAAAAGAAAGCGGTGGTTCTATGACTCCTTCCCCATCGGCGGCTGACGCCCAATTCATCCGCATGACTGAAACCCCTATTCCCAAGCTCATCGGCAAGCTGGCTGTGCCCACCATTGTCAGCATGATGATCACCTCCATCTACAACCTGGCGGATACCTTCTTCGTCAGCAAACTGGGTACCAGCGCCACCGGAGCCGTAGGCGTGGTGTTCTCCCTGATGGCCATCATCCAGGCCGTGGGATTTATGCTGGGCATGGGTTCCGGCGGCTATATCTCCCGGCTTTTGGGACAAAAGCAAAACGACAAGGCCAATGAAGTGGCGTCTTCCGCCTTCTTTACCGCCGCCATTCTGGGCCTTGCCATCACTTTGTTCGGCACCCTCTTCATGGACGCCTTGATGCGGGCCCTGGGCGCTACCGAAACCATTTTGCCCTATGCGGAGGATTATGCCCAGGTGATTTTGCTGGGCGCCCCCTTTATGTGCACCTCTTTTGTGATGAACAACGATCTGCGGGCCGAAGGCCAGGCCGTGCTGGCCATGCTGGGCATCGGATTCGGCGGCCTTCTCAACATGGTGCTGGACCCGGTGTTTATCTTCACCTTTGACATGGGTATCCAGGGCGCGGCCATCGCCACCGTGCTCAGCCAGATCGTCAGTTTCTCCATTCTGATTTCCCACTATATCCGGGGCCGCAGCGCTGTGCGCATCCGGCTGCGATCGGTGTCCCGTCAAGGGGCCGTCTATTGGGAGATTCTGCGCACCGGCGCTCCTTCCTTCTTCCGGCAAGGCCTGGCCAGCGTGGCTTCGGTGATGCTCAACCGGGCCGCCGGGCTTTATGGCGATGCCGCCATCGCTGCCATGTCGGTGGTGGGCCGGGTGTTCATGTTCATCCTCTCTGCTCTTCTGGGCTTTGGCCAGGGCTTCCAGCCGGTGGCCGGTTACAACTATGGCGCCCGCCGCTATGACCGGCTGCGCCAGGCCTATTTCTTCTGTCTGAAGGTGGGCGTGGTAGGCCTCTTCATTATGGCGACCATTGGCTTTATCTTCGCCCCGGACATCATGGCCATTTTCCGCCGGGACGATCCTCTGGTCATCGCCATCGGCTCCCGTGCCTTCCGCCTCCAATGCGCCCTGCTTCCCTTCCAGGCTTTGGTGGTCATTTCCAATATGCTCTTCCAATCCACCGGCCAGGCCAAGGAGGCCACCCTTCTGGCCATCTCACGCCAAGGGCTGTTTTTCCTTCCGCTGATCCTGCTGCTGCCTGCTCTCTTTGACAGTATTCTGGGCGTGCAGCTGGCCCAGCCCATTGCCGATCTGCTCACCGCCATTCTGACCCTTCCTCTGGTCATTCGCTTCTGGCGGAAGATCTCTCTCCGCGAGACCCAGGAAAAAAACAACTAACCCTTCACACAAAAAAGGCGTTTGCCGGAGAAACCGGCAAACGCCTTTTGTTCATTCTTATATCCCATAGGGCACCCGGAAAAACCGGGATTTCACCGGAGGGGGAATCCCCTCATCCAAACTCACAGGGGCAAAACCAAACAAGGCGGCTATATCCATCAGCCGCTCTTCTTCCCGACCGATCCCCGGCGCATTCCACACCCGATGAAAGGGAAAAATGCGGGGCGTGGGCAGCAGACGGGAAACCTCCTGGGGAAAGGCTAGAGCCTGGGATGAAATGCCGTACTCTTTCAGAATTTCCTTGCTTCCCCTGGCATACCAGCGGGAAAAACGCCCTTTGGGAAGAAAGCAGCCCATGAGCAAAAGCTCCCCATCCTCCACCGAAAAGGAAAGGGCCGGGGCGTGAAAGACCGAACCATAGATCTGCGCCAGCTCTTCCGCCAAATCGGGATCAAAACCCTGGCGGCACACCGGGTCCCAGCAGGTGAGCCACCGGGTATCCGGCGGAAGTGCAGCGGCCACCACATTTTCTTCTTCCCAGATTTCTTCTTCAGGACAGACAAAGGTATCGTCCAGCCGCAACCCCGCCTGATGCAGCAGGCGAGGGATTTCCTCCAAGGACTGTCTCTCCGGCAAAAGCACCATTACATTGCCAAAATAAGCGCCCATACCGTTCCCCTTTTCACTGACCAAGAAGCAAGGCTACGGCGTAGGCTTTCATTCCTTCCATCCGGCCGGTAAAGCCCAATTTCTCCTCGGTTTTGCCTTTGATGTTCACCTGCTCTGCCCCGATTTCCAGAGCCTGAGCCAGTTTTTCCCGCATGGCCGGAAAATACGGCAGCAATTTGGGCTTTTGGGCCACGATGATCAGATCCACATTTTCTACGCTCCAGCCCTCTTTTTTCAAAAGGGCCGCCGTGTGTTCCAGAAGCTGAATGCTGTAAATGCCCTTGTAGGCCGGGTCGGTATCGGGAAAATGGCTGCCGATATCCCCCAGCCCGGCGGCGCCCAGCAAAGCATCAATCAGCGCATGGGTGGCCACATCGGCATCGCTGTGGCCCAGAAGCCCCTTTTCATAGGGCACTTCCACGCCACACAAAATCAATTTGCGGCCCTCTTCCAGCCGGTGCACATCGTATCCATTTCCTACTCGTATCTTCAAAGGTTGTTCCTCCTTTGTTCTGCTTCCATCCGCTCCAGAAGGACCTGGGCAATGTCCAGGTCTTCCGGTGTGGTGATCTTAATATTGTCATAGGAACCCATGACAATGGCCGGGCGGATGCCCAATTTCTCTACGGCGGCGCAGTCGTCGGTCACTTTTTCCCCATCCTGGGCCGCCTTGCACAAAGCCCCTTTCAAAAGGTCCATATCGGTAACCTGGGGTGTTTGCACCGCATACAAAAAAGCCCTGTCCGGCGTTTGCTGCACAAGGCCGTTTTCCACCACTTTGATAGTGTCTTTCACCGGCACGGCCGCTGTGGCGCACCGGGCTTCATAGGCTTTCTGACACACCTTTTCTGCAAGAGCTGGGGTGAGCAACGGCCGCGCCCCATCCTGCACCAATACAAACTTGGTCTGCGGACTGCATTCACACAGCGCCTTATACACACTGTCGGCCCGCTCTTTGCCGCCCTGCACTACCTTATATACCTTGCTGATGCCATACTCCCGGCAGATCTCGGTGATAGGCAGGAA
>JAHZHY010000235.1 GCA_019420045.1 Clostridiales bacterium | reverse complement strand
CCACAAGGCTTCTTTTGAACCACTCGCCTAGCGAGTGGTTTTCTTTATACAAAAAGACACGACTTTTGGTCGTGTCTTTTTTCGTTTTTCCACAGAGCGCAAACCAACAATAACCCCATCAAATTGTTTCGTTTTTCTCAAGAATATCATAAATCCCCTGGATAAAAGCCCTCTTTCCTTCTGTATAAGCCACACGATCCAGGGGATATTGTGCGGCCAAAGATTTTTTCAGCTTTTCATATTCTGCGGCCTTTTCCTCATGGGTGCAAAGGTAATCCCGAAACCCCACCAGCTGAAAAAACTCCTCATCGCTTTTGTCGTAGCAGTGGATGTGATGCAGCGACAACTCCCCCGCTCCCCGCAGCACAAAAAGATGATAGGTTTCTTTTCCATGCTGAGGGCCTCGGTAATCATAGCCCAGCTCTTCCAGTTTGTCTTTGTTCATACGCTCTATCGAGCAGAGGCGCACTGCCACATCCAAAATGGGCTTGGCCCAGATGGAGGGGATGGCCGTGCTGCCCACATGCTGGATGTCCAGCACATTTTCTCCCCATACACCCAGAATCTGCTTCCGTACCCGCTCAAATTCCTCGTCCCAGGACTTTTGATGGGGCATAAGGCATACCTGATTCCGTTTGACTCCTTCCATTTCGACTCCTTTCTCTTCTCACTGAAAAAGGCGGCTTTTCAGCCGCCTTTTGATTTACAGATTTACAGACTCCAGAATTCTCCCGGCTCCCGCAGAGACAGAATGAACGCCTGAAGCAGCTTCAGGCACTGATCCATGTCTCCCCAATCGATCACTTCGTGGGGGCAATGGGCATACCGGGAAGGAATGGAGATCACTCCGGTAGGCACACCGGCCTTCTCCTTGTGCATCTCCCCAGCATCGGTGCCGATGCCCGGGAACACCTCGATCTGGCAGGGAATGTTCAGCTTGGCGCACAGCTCCTGAAGGCGGCGGCGCACTTTGGTGTTGGCCACAAGACTGCCATCCATGGCCTTGACCCCAGGGCCACCGCCCAGCAAAATGGTGCCGTCGTTGACGCTTTCCGGTGTATCGCTGGCCGGGGTGGTATCCACCGCCAGAGCCACATCGGCGGCGATCTGCTGGGAAGCTACCCGGGCGCCCCGCAGCCCCACCTCTTCCTGGGAGGAAAAGACGAAATACACCTTGCCATGAACCTGGGAGAAATCAGTCTCTTCCAGAGCCTTTACCAAGAGGGCACAGCCGGCCCGGTCGTCAAAGCCATGACCCAAAGCCCGGTTCTGTCCGAAGTCCTGAAGAGGCGTGGCCCAGGTGATGCTGTCTCCTTCCGAAATGCCCATTTCCCGCACTCCGGCATCATCTCTGGCTCCCACATCAATATAAAGCTGGCGGTAATGCCGCACCAGCTTCTCATCGTCGAAACGGCGCATATGGCAGGAGATGGTGCCGATGATCCCATGGCAGGCCCCCTTGGCCCCATGCACCAGCACATGCTCCGAAGGCAGTACCCTATCATCGTGACCGCCCAGTTTTTCAAAACGCAGCAGGCCATTTTTCTCGATCTTCCGCACCATAAAGCCCACTTCGTCCATGTGGGCCGACAGCATCAGGGTAGGGCCATCCTGGCCTCCCTGCTTCATCGCGATAAGGTTACCCAGCCCGTCCACATAAGCTTCGTCGGCCAGGGGCGCCACCCGGCGGTAAAGGTATTGGGCCACATTTTCTTCAAACCCACAGGTGCCCGGCAGGGACACCAGATCCTGCAGCAGCTCTTTCATCCTTCGTTCCTCCTATTCTTTCTCCGGCACTTCCCCGGTGATCTGGATGTACTGAGGGGTATGGCCGGTGTGCTTCAGATATTCCCGGAACCCTTCCTGAGAGATGACCAGGCTCTCGGTGTTGCGGCAGGGGTGGACGCAGAAGGCGGGCAGCGCAGCCACATCCTCATCCACGATCAGATGGATCTCGTGGTCTTCATCAAACACCAGCCCCATGGGCGAAATGGAACCAGGACGCACACCCAAAGCCTGATACAGCTTGTCCTCGTTGCCAAAGCTCAAGCGGGAGCGGCCGATCTTTTTGGAGACCTCTGCCGTGCGGAACTTCTTGTCCTCTCCGATGAGCAGCAGGAAAAATTCCGTTTGCTGCCGGTTGGCCAGGAACAGATTTTTGCAAAAAGGTGCACCCAGCTTTTCCCCGATGGCTTTGCAATCCTCCATGGTGGCCGCTTCCGGATGGGCCACGCTTTTGAAATCAATGCCCCACTGCTTCAACAAATCATAAATCGCCTGAGGCGAACTTCTCTCCATTGGTCTTTCCTCCTGTTCAGGGCAAAAGCGGGGTGTGTGCCCCGCTTTTCTACCCACTATCTGTTTTTACATTTCTTCCCGTGTGAATCCCAGATGCCGCACTCTTCCGCCGTCCATCACAAGTCCTGTGACCCGGTTACCGGAACCTCTGGTGAAGGTCAGGCGCAAAGTGAGACCACCGATCTGCACGCCATACCGATCCCGGTCCAGAGGATACAGCCGTCCCTTGCCATGGCGGGTGTGGGAAGCATACAAATACCCTTCCTCTTCGGTGATGAAATACCGGGTGTCCACTTCATCGCTCTGATAGGTGCCCTCGTATTCCAGCAAAAAGTCGGTGTCCTGGGGAGCGGTATCCACCTTTACCAGAGGATATAGATTGGCTCCCATCTGGCAGGCTGGCTTTTCCTTGCCCAGATAGATCACATCTTCCAGATAACCGATGCGGTAGCAGTTTCCTTCCATAGGATGGAGCAGAGTGCCGTTTTCCCCTCCCAGATGCAGCTGGCCTTCCTGATCCCGGCAAACGGTGAAGCAGGCCAGGCTGGGCTCTTCTGCCCAATAAACGCCGGTTTTCTCCTGCTGTGGCGCCTGCTCCAGAAGATACTGCTGATGCTGCGGCGTTTCCGTTCCCAGTCCCAGCACCACCCGGGCGATCTGCCGGGCCGCTACGCCGGGAATGGTGTTCTGGGTATTGCTGACAATGGCGATATCCAGATCGTCTTCCGGGTCGTAAAAACGAATGGTGTGCGCCCGGTAAGCCGCATCCACTCCCCCGTGCTCCAGGAAAGGATGGCCTTCATATTCTCCCAGCATCAGGCCGCCGCCATAAATGCTCCGGCTGCCATCGGCCAGCATCGGCCGCTCCATCATCTTTTCCACCGTTTCTTTTTGGCAGATGGTGGGGTTTTTGTAGTTTTCCAGCAGCTTCATCAAATCGTGGACGGTGGTGTGCAGGGATGTGGCCCCATAGGCCGAATAGTTGATGGGGTGATAGGTAAATCTCCCCTCTCCGTCATCGTCATAGGAATAGGCCCGCCCCGGGATCACTTGGGTGTAAGCTGTTTTGATGCAGGTATGGTCCATGCCCAAAGGAGCAAAAATCCGTTGGGCGGCAAACTCCCTGAGGCTCAGGCCGGAGACCTTCTCCACCACATGGGCAATGAGAGTGAAATTGGAGTTGCTGTACAGATACTCGCTGCCGGGCTCAAAATTCAGGATAGTCTGCATGGAAATCATCCGTTTCAGATCTTCCATGGTGATGGTATCGTCAATGCGCACGCCGCGCATCATCAGAAGCTCCCACTGGTCCCGGATGCCGGAAATATTGTGCATCAGGTCATACAAAGTCACAGGCTCACGGAACAAGATCAATTCCGGGGCATAATCCCGGATATCGTCGGTGAGACACACCTTTCCCTCTTCCGCCAGAAGCAGCAGACTGAGCACAGTCACCTGTTTGGAAACCGAAGCCACATGAAAAACGGTGTTTTCCCCCACCGGGATCTGGTGTTCCAGATTGGCATAGCCGAAGGATTTATCGTAAATCACTTCTCCTTTCCGCCGTACCAACACCTGCCCACCGGGGCACAGGCCGTTTTGCCAGCGATGGAAAATGGAATCGATCTCTTTTTCTTGCTGCGGCGTTAGACATGTACTCATTTTTTCAGCTCCTTTGCCTTTTCCTCTTTCTTTTCCCGACTGCGATAGATAAAATACAGGGTCATATCGGTGCCCACCATCAGGAAGTTGATGATATACAGCAACATGACAATATCCTGGCTGTACAGGATCTTATGTGTGATACCGGCTACATAGCCGATCTCGATAACCATAAGAAAAGCAAGACTTTTTCCTTTGGTGGACTTGGTGCGCAAGGATTTGGCAATGTTCATAGGCCAAGCCGCCCCAAAGCAAGCCAACATCAGTGCTTCAAAAATACTCATTCCCAATTTCCTCTCTTTTCGTTATAATAGCAGTAAAAACAACAAATCAAGGGTACCACATTCGGCAGGTCTTTGCAACCGCCTGCCAACGGCAAAAAGGAGAACAAAAATGATCAAGGACCATGTATTCAAGTACTATATCGGTCAAAGCAAAAGCTGTTCGGAATCCCTCTTTCTGGCGGCCTGCGAGGACCGGAATATCCCGGTGACGCCGGAGTGTCTCAAGCTCATGGGAGCGTTCAGCGGCGGCGTATGCTGCGGCAGTCTGTGCGGTGCGGTGGCCGGTGGTGCCGCCGCCATCGCCCTGCGCACCGGCCCCCTGGACCTGGATGCCCACAGCAATCCGGAGATGCGGGAAAAGGTAAAGGCTTTCGTCACCCGGTTTCAGGAAAAAACCGGCAGCGAACTGTGCCGGGATGTGAAAGAAAAATACTTCGTGGAGGGAGACCGGTGCCTGGCCACGGTGGAACTGGCCGCCGATGTACTGGAAGAGTTTCTGGACTAACACAAAACAGCCCAAAAGCGGAAGGGAAGCCCCTTCCGCTTTTTCTGTTCTCTTTATTTTTGCAGCTGAGCGATCATTTCTTTCAGTACTTCCACGCAATCGCCCACAATGGCGTAATGAGCCGATTGGAAGATAGGAGCATCCGGATCGGTGTTGATGGCCACAATGGTCTCAGCCCCTCCGATACCGGCCAGGTGCTGAATGGCCCCGGAAATACCGCAGGCGATATACAGCTTGGGAGCCACCGTCTTGCCGGTCTGCCCCACCTGCATGGGATATTGGGCCCATCCGGCATCCACCAAAGGACGGGAAGCGCCTACCTGGCCGCCCAGCAGTCGGGCCAGCTCATAGGCATACTGCATATTTTTCTGGCTGCCGATGCCTCTTCCCACGGCCACAATGATCTGGGCGTCGGCAATGGTCTTGCTCTGGGGCGCAGGCTGGGCCGATTCCACCTGTACCCGGCCGGAGAGGGCCGGAACCGAAAGGCGTACCACCGTACCCTGCCGTGCCTCCCCCTGTCCCATGGGGAACACCCCCGGACGGACGGTGGCCATCTGGGGCCGGTTATTGGGGCAAACGATGGTGGCCATCAGGTTGCCGCCAAAAGCCGGGCGGGTCTGCTGCAAAAGCCCGGTTTCCTTGTCGATTTCCAGCACGGTGCAGTCGGCGGTAAGGCCGGTGCGCAGCCGGGCGGCCACCCGAGGCGCCAGACTGCGGCCAAACTCAGTGGCCCCAAAGAGCAGAATCTCCGGGCGGGCCTTTTCGATCACACCGGTGAGAGCATCGGCCCAGGGTTCTTCTGTGGGATAGGCCAGCGATTCATCCTGACACAGATAGACAGTATCTGCTCCGTGGTCGATCAGTTCCTGAGCCAGCTTCTCCACATCTTTGCCCATCAAAAAGGCAGAAATGCTGCAATTTGAATTGCACTGAAGTTCTTTGGCTTTACAGAGAAGTTCCAGGGTTACATTATGGAGTTTCCCTTCCCAGGCCTCGGCGGCTACCAGAATCCCCTTCCAGCTGTCCAGGTCTTCCCCGCTCTTTTCCTGCACGCGGGAGATGGCGCCCAGTTTGCAGGAGTCCAGGCACATACCACAGGCGATGCAGCTTTCTCCCACATGGGCTTTCTTGTCTTTGATCTCAATGGCCCCCTGGGGGCAGGTTTTCACACACAAGCCGCAGCCTACGCAGCGGCTTTCGTCGATCACAATACCAGCCATTATGCTTCCTCCCCTGTCAAATGTTCCTCTTTCAGCAAACGACACAACGCACCGGCCGCCTGCTTTTCATCTCCCGGAAGGAACTGACATTCCACTGTTTTCTCCGGCGTAAAGGTGCGCACCACCTGGGTGGGCGATCCTTTCAAGCCAATGCGGGCCGGATCGGCCCCGGTGTCTGCTGCCCCCAGCATGGTAAAGGGAGCCTCCAGGCTCTCCCGCACACCCCGGATGGACGCCATGCGGGGCATGTTGATGTCCTTGGCCACAGTGATGACCCCCGGCAGCTTCATCCGCACCACCTGGGTGCCATAGTCGGTGACTTTGCGGCAAAGCAGCTCTTTGTCGTTGGCTTCCAGTATTTCGGACACATTGGTCACATGGGGCACTCCCAGGTCCTCGGCCAGTTCCGGCCCGATCTGGGCGGTATCGCCATCGGTGGCCATGCGGCCGCAGATCACCAAATCAAAGTCCCCGATGTGCTGGGCGCCCAAGGCCAGGGTATAGGCCGTGGCCAGGGTGTCGGCCCCGGCAAAAGCCCGGTCGCTGAGCAGCAGAGCTTCGTCCACTCCCTGGGACATGGCTTCCCGCAAAATCCGCTGGGTGGCCGGAATACCCATGCTGAGGGCGGTGACTTTGCCCCCCAACTTTTCCTTCAGCCGTACGGCTTCTTCGATGGCGTATGTATCAAAAGGATTGATCACCGACTGGCGTCCATCCCGGATGATGGTTTTGGTTTCCGGGTCCAATTTGACCTGGTTTGTGGAAGGCACCTGTTTGATGCAAACGATGATCTTCATTTGTTTTCCTCCTCCGGCGCAAACAGATTTCCCCGGTTGAGCAGATTCTGGGGGTCAAAGGCCTTTTTCAGCTGCCGCATTTCCCCGATGTGCTCTTCCCCGTACATCACCTTCAGGAACCCGGCTTTCAATTTGCCCACGCCATGCTCGGCAGAAACAGCGCCGCCCTTGGCTGTAATCTTTGCAGCCCAGTCATTGTAAAGTTCTTTGCCTTTTCGATATTCCTCGCTGTCGTTGGGCAGGATGTTCACATGGAGATGGTTGTTGCCCACATGGCCCCAGATGGCCGACTGAAGCCCTCTTTCTTTCAGCATGGTGTTATACATCGCCATGGTCTCCTCCAGCGCGGCATCGGGCACAGCCATGTCAGTACCCAGCTTTGTGATCTCCTTGTTCTTTTTCTTCCGCTGATCGATGAGCATATTGACGCACTCGGGAATGGCATGGCGGAAGAACATCAGCCGGTCCAGATCGGTCTGGCTGCGGGCCACCCAGGTGTCTTCTTCCTTCCCTCCGGCCTGCTGGATGGCTTTTCCCAGCTCCAGCAGCCGGTTCGTCACATCTTCTTCGGTATCCCCATGAAGCTCCACATAAATGGCGGTCTCATATTGCTGGGGAATGTCGTGAATCTGAGCAAAAGCGCTGTTTTCCCGCTTTTCCCGGCGAAGGATCTCCAGGGCATCCCCATTGAAAAACTCCGCCGACACCGGATGGATGTCAAAACGGTCGCATCCCTCCAGCTGCTCCCCACGAATGAGGCGCACATAACGCAGTGCCTTTTCCTCCTGATCAAAGAAGGCAGTGACGCCCCAGATGATCTGCGGCAGAGGCAGAAGCCGGATCTCGATCTCGCAAGTCACGCCCAGTGTGCCGTCGCTGCCGATGAACAGATCGATGAGATCCATATTGTCTTCGGCGTAATAGCCGGAGGCATTTTTGGTGTGAGGCATCTGATACGAAGGCAGTGTAAAGTGAATTTCCTTGCCGCTATCGGTGCGCAGCGTCCCCTCTCTTCCCTGGGCGAACTGTTCTCCCCGGCGGAGGGTCAGGGTCTCCCCATCCAGCAGCACCACTTTCAGTCCATTGATATATCCCCGCACCGAACCATAGTGAAAGCTGCGGGCCCCGGAAGCGTTGCAGTTGACCATACCGCCCAGGGAGGCCGAAGTCTCAGTGGGGTCCGGGGTAAAGAACTGCTCCGGCGCCCGGCAGAAGGCCGTGTAAGCTGCCTTGGCTTCCTCGGTCCAGTCCGCCGTCTGAAAACGCTTGCCGGAGATCATCTTCCGCAGCTCAGACAGCAGCACACCAGGCTGCAGGGTAAAATAAAAAGTGCCGGTCTGCTCATCCTGGCGGCAGGAGAGCACCTTGTCCATCCGGCTCATGTTCATAGCATGTCCCTCGTAGGGCACGGCCGCCGCTGCCAGACCGGTGCGGGAGCCCTGCACCGTCACAGGGATCTTTTTTTCGTACATCTCTTTCAAAATAGTGGAGACATCCTCTGTGGTGCGGGGGAAAGAAATGCTCTCCGCCTTTCCCACGCTGCGGGATTCATCCCGCAGATATTCCTCATATTCTCCGCTCATCGGGCGGATCAATGCATTTGCCATGTGATCGCTCCTTTTCATGGCCCGGAGGGCCGGTGGCTTATTCAACACTCCTTATTCTAGACCTCAAGGGAGCAAAAATCTTTTGAAATTTTGAGACATTGTTTGCATATCTTGTTATTTCGGTGTATACTGAAGATACTTCAGCGAACCGGTGGGGAGGGTCTATTATGGAAACCGACAACAAGCAAAATTTCTGCAAGGATTTCTACATCAGCTTTCATCAGAATGCTTCCTGGAAAATGGACAAGTTCCATTTCCACGATACTTATGAGATCCTTCTGTGCCTGTCGGACGGAGGCGAATTTTTCGTAGGAGAGTCCACCTACCCCATCAAGCGGGGCGGGCTTCTGGTGTTCAACAGTATGGATCTGCACCGCAGCGCCGGCAGCACCCAGCCCAGCTACGACCGGTATGTGGCGCATTTTATCCCCGAATACGCCGCCGGCCTTTCCACTCCCCAAACCGATCTGCTCCGCTGTTTTGAGCATCCGGTGGGCTCCTATACCGGCAATGTGCAGCTGAGCGAGGAGCAGACCCAGCAGCTTCTGTCCTATTTTGAAAAGGCCCAGAAGGCCGGGCAGAAGGGGGAATACGGAGACGATCTCCGCCGCCAGATGGCCTTCATCCAGCTGCTGCTCTATGTGAATTCCCTCTATGACCATGTGCATCGGGATCATCTCATCGTCCAGAAGGACAGCTTCCACAAAGTGCAGCCCATCTTGTCCTATGTGCAGCAGAATTTTCAGAACCCCATCACCCTGGACAGCATCGCCCAGCAATTTTATATGAGCAAGTACTACCTATGCCATCTGTTCAAGGATGTGACCGGTTTCGGCCTCAACGAATACATCATCAATCTGCGCATCCTCAAGGCCCGGGAGCTGCTGCGGCAGAATATCTCAGTGCAGCAGGTGGGAGAGATCGTGGGTTTTTCCAACAATTCTCATTTTATCCGCACATTCAAAAGCATGGTAGGTGTCTCCCCGGGACAATACTCCCACCGCTATCGATAAACATAAAAAATGGGACAGCCCAGAAGGCTGTCCCATTTTCTTATTCTTCAGGAAAAACTTCTTTGAGAAGCTGCCGGTATTCCCGTACCAGTCCCCAATGGCTCTCCAAAGGCGCCATGGCCTCCCCCAACGCCCGGTAATACCAGCGCTGCTTTTCTTTTCCCCGGTGAAACCGGCTCCAAAGAGCATCTCCCAGCTCCCGATAATCCAGGCAGATGCTGCGAAGATTGGAAAGTTTATCCGCACAGGTGATCAGCTTTACATCCATTGAAATTTCAGACTTCAATATCTGAATGGTGTGTTCTTTCCGCTCTTCCCAGGACAAAGTCTTGTCCTCGCTGCACCCTTCCACCAGCTTCCGTACCAAAGGCCCAAAAACCTCCTCCAGCTGCTCTGGGGTGACAGAAGTATCCTCCAAAGTGTCGTGGAGCAGGCCGGCACAGATCACTTCAGGCGTTGCTCCTGCCTGGGCGAGAATCTGGGCCACCTCTGCCGGCGCCCCTTCCGCTTCTGCCCCTCGTGAGCCAGAGCGGCAAAAGAGTAGGCCCGATGGAGCAAAAGCCCCTCTTGTGTTTTTTCCATAGTCCCTCCTTGCAAAAAGGCCCCGGAAGATTTCCGGGGCCTTAGCTTTTCTTTTACTGGGGCACTTTCACATCGGCGGGAATGGGGCAATGATAGGGCTTTCCGCCGGTCTTCTCTGTGAATTCCTTCTGGGCCTTCTCCAGGATCTGAGGATCTTCCAGGATCTTCAGGCCCCACAGAGCCATGGCCTTGGCGGCATAGATCATGCCCTTCTGACCCACACTGCTGCCGGAGCAGGAAGTGATCTGCCAGCTGTGACCGGGAGCGCC
>JAHZHY010000234.1 GCA_019420045.1 Clostridiales bacterium | reverse complement strand
TGCCGCCGAAAAGCTCTATTCCTTTATCTGGGACACCTACTGCGACTGGTATATCGAGCTGACCAAGCCCCGCCTTCAGAACAAAGAGGACAAGAAGGCCCACGAAGGCGCTCAGCGGGTGCTGGCCTATGTGCTCTCTGGCACCATGCAGCTGCTCCATCCCTTCATGCCCTTCATCACTGAGACCATCTGGCAGGCCCTGCCCCACGAAGGGGATTCCATCATGCGCAGCCAGTGGCCGGAATACAGCCAGAGCCTGTCCTTCAAGGAAGAGGAAAAGCAGATGGAAGTGCTGATGGAGATGATCCGGGCCATCCGCAACCGGCGCAGCGAAATGAATGTGCCTCCCTCCAAAAAGGCCCAGCTGATGTTCTCCGGAGAGAAGGCCGCGTTGTTTACAGCGGCAGCGCCCCTGGTGGAGCGGCTGGCCTATGGCTCTCAGGTGAGCCAGGTGGCGGCAGACACCGATCTGTCCGGCACCGTTTCGGTGGTCACCGACAGCGCCACTTGCTATATGCCCATGCGGGAGCTGGTGGACATGGAGAAGGAGAAGGCCCGCCTGCAAAACGAAAAGGAAAAGGCGGAGCAGAACCTGCAGCGTATTCTGGGCAAGCTGCAAAACGAGAGTTTTGTGCAGAAGGCCCCGGCCGCCGTGGTGGAGGCCGAGCGGCAGAAGGCTGAAAAAGCCCGTCAGCTCATCGCCAAGCTGGAGGAAAACCTGGCGAATATGAAATAAAGCCGGGAGGACAGGGCCATGATGACCTACCAGGAGGCAATGGATTTTATCAATCACATCCCCCATATCGGCAAACGCAATGGGGTCAATCGGGTGCGGCCCCTGCTGGAAAAGCTGGGGAATCCCCAGCAGCACCTTCGGTTTGTCCATGTGGCAGGCACCAACGGCAAAGGGAGCACCGTGGCTATGACGGCTTCGGTGCTCCGGCAGGCCGGCTTGCGGGTGGGGATGTTTATCTCCCCTTATGTGGAGGATTTCCGGGAGCGGATCCAGCTGGATGGACAGTGGATCTCAAAGGAGGATCTGGCGGAAGAGGTGAGCACTCTGGCCCCTCTTTTCCGTCAGCTTCAGCAGGAGGATCGGGCGGTTACCGAGTTTGAATTCGATACCGCCATGGCCCTTCACTATTTTGCCCGAAAGAAATGCGATATGGTGGTGCTGGAAGTGGGCATGGGAGGCAAGCTGGATGCCACCAACTGCATCGATGCCCCCGATGTGAGCGCCATCGCCTCCATTTCCTTTGATCATACCCAGTATCTGGGCAATACCCTGGCGGAGATCGCCGGGGAAAAAGCAGGGATCATCAAAATGGGCAGCCGGGTGGCCGTTTACCCCAAAGAGCCGGAAGAAGCCATGGAAGTGATCTGTAAAGTCTGCCGGCAAAACAGCATCCAGCCCAATGTGCCCGATCTGTCCCAGTTGGAGATCTTATCCTGCGGAGGAGAGGGCAGCCAGATCCGCTATAAAGGCAAAGACTTGCACATCCCCTTGCTGGGAGAGCATCAGATCTACAATGCCCTGACAGTGTGCGCCATTTTTGAAGAGCTGAACGCCGGGGGTTGGGATTTCGACTGGGAGACCATCCAGAAGGGCATTGGCCAGGCCCGCTTCGGCGGCCGGCAGGAAGTGATTTGCCGCGAGCCGCTGTGTCTGGTGGACGGCGCCCACAACCCGGACGGGGTGGACAGCCTGTGCCGCACCATCGACCGGTTTTTTGCAGGACAACAGGTAACTGTGGTCATGGGAATGCTGGAGGACAAGGACTATGCCTACGGCCTTTCCCAGCTGGCCCAAAGAGCCAGCCGGTTTATCGCCGCCACTCCCCAGGATACCCCTCGGGCGCTGCCTGCCGAGAAGGCGGCGGAGATTGCCCGAAATTATTGCAAAAGGGTAGAAGCGGTGGACGATCCCGCCCAGGCTGCTTTCCTGGCTAAGAGCCAGGCCGGACCGGAGGATGTGGTCATCGCCTGCGGAAGTCTGTATATGATCGGCTATGCCAAGCAAGGCTTTTTGAGAGAAGAATAAGAATGAGCCGGGGAGAGTTTTCTCCCCGGCTTTTTCGCTAAAAATTGCGGTGTCCTTTTGCTACAATGGGGACAAGCCCAAAAAGAAGAAAAAGGATGAAGCATATGGTAATAGAGCAAAAAGAAGAAGGATTGTCGGTCCTTCTGGAGGGAGAGCTGGGGCACCATGAAGCCCTCAGTGCCCTGCGCAGCCTGGAAGATGCCATCAGCCAGCAGAGCCCTTCCCGGATGGAGCTGGATTTTTCCGGCGTCAGCTTTATGGACAGCTCGGGTATCGCCTTGGTGGTGCAGTCGGCCCGGCAGATGGGGGCCATCGGCGGCAGTCTGACTGTGCGGGGCGTTTCCCGCCAGGCCATGCGGGTCTTTGATGCCGCCGGGATTCCCAAGATCGTCCGGTTTGTGGGGAAGGAGGAAAAAAGATGAAAAAGCCCCTGAATTCCATGACAGTAACTTTTGACAGCCGTTCGGTGAACGAAGGCTTTGCCCGGGTGTGCGCCGCTTCCTTTGTGGCCCAGCTGGACCCCACCATGGACGAGCTGAACGATCTGAAAACCGCCGTCAGCGAAGCGGTGACCAATGCCATCGTCCATGGCTATCCCGATTGCGTGGGAAAGATCACCCTGACGGTGAAGATCTTTGAAAACAGCCTGGTGGAAATTCTGGTGCGGGACAAGGGGAGAGGCATCCCCGATATCGAAAAGGCCCGTCAGCCTTTGTACACTACCGGAGGCAAGGAGCGCAGCGGCATGGGCTTTACCATCATGGAGAGCTTCATGGACCAGCTCACCGTCCGCTCTCAGCCTGGAAAAGGGACAGCGGTGCGGATGAAAAAACGGCTTTCGGTGCGTCTGGGCGCCGGAGGGCAGGTTTGACCGCCCAGGAGGAACGGTGTGAACTGATCCAAAAGGCCCAACAGGGAGACAAAGAGGCCATGGAACAGCTGGTGACCCAGAACAGTCCCTTGGTGTGGAGCATTGTCCGCCGGTTTCTGAGGCGGGGAGTGGAAAAAGACGACCTGTACCAGCTGGGATGTATGGGGCTTTTAAAAGCGGTGGAGGGATTTGATCCGGAATTTGCCACCCAGTTTTCTACATATGCTGTGCCCAAAATTGCCGGGGAGATCCGCCGGTTTCTCCGGGACGACGGCCTTCTGAAGGTCAGCCGCAGTGTGAAGGAGAACCAGAATCGGGTCATGGCAGCCCGGGCCCGGCTGGAAAGTGCTCTGGGGAGAGAGCCCCGGCTTTCGGAGATCGCAGAGGAGACCGGGCTGACGCCGGAGGAGATCGCCGCCGGGGAGACGGCTTGCCAAAGCGCCCTGTCCCTCAATGCAGAATGGGGAGAGGACGGTTTCCGGCTAATGGACATTTGTCCGGCCCCCGATGAAGAAGAGGGGAGGGTGGAGCTTCTGGCCCTGCGGGAAGCCATGGCTCTGCTGCCCCAGCGGGAACAGACAGTACTTACTTTGCGGTATTTCCGGGATCTGACCCAGCAGAAGGTGGCCCAGATTCTGGGGGTGTCCCAGGTGCAGGTTTCCCGCATCGAAAAAAAGGCCATTGCAAAAGTGAAGAAAATCCTGGAAGACAGTGGATAAACAAAAAAGCCGGTGAAAACCGGCTTTTTGTTCAGTTATTTTGTTCTTCTTCCCATTGTTCCAGCAGCTTCCGGTCCTCCCGGGTCAGCTGGAGCTTCTGAAAGAGGTCA
>JAHZHY010000233.1 GCA_019420045.1 Clostridiales bacterium | reverse complement strand
CAGGTGAGCTCTCCATCTTCCACATCCAGCACCAGCGTGCTGCCCGCAGGCAAGTCACCCCGCAGAATGGCTTTGGCGATCAGCGTCTCGGCGCTGCTTTGCAGATATCTCTTCAAAGGCCGGGCACCATAGATGGGGTCGTAGCCCCGCTGGATCAGCAGATCTTTGGCCTGCGCGGTCACTTCCAGGGTCAGGGTCTTATCCGCCAGCCGCTTTTTCAGACCGGCCATGAGAATGTCGATGATGCCCGTCAGGTTTTCCTTGGTCAAAGGCTTGAAGAGCACCACTTCATCCAGACGGTTGAGGAACTCCGGACGGAAGGACTGCTTCAGCAGACTCATCACGGCATTTCTCGCCCCTTCGGAAATCTCCCCATCCTGGCTGATGCCGCCCAACAGCTCCTGGCTGCCCAGGTTGGAGGTGAGGATGATGATGGTGTTTTTGAAATCCACCTTCCGGCCCTGGCTGTCGGTGATGTGGCCGTCGTCCAGGATCTGAAGCAAAATGTTGAACACATCGGGGTGGGCCTTCTCCACCTCGTCGAAAAGCACCACGCTGTAAGGCTTGCGGCGCACTGCCTCGGTCAGCTGGCCGCCCTCGTCATAGCCCACATATCCCGGAGGGGCGCCGATGAGACGGGACACCGAGAATTTCTCCATGTATTCAGTCATATCGATGCGCACCAGGTTGTGTTCATCGTCAAAGAGACAATCGGCCAGGGATTTGGCCAGCTCGGTTTTGCCCACACCGGTGGGCCCCAGGAACAGGAAGCTTCCGATGGGCCGCCCCGGATCGGCGATGCCAGCCCGGGAACGCTGGATGGCTTCGGTGACAAGGCGCACCGCTTCATCCTGGCCCACCACCCGCTTGTGGATCACTTCGTCCAGGTGCAGCAGCTTCTCCCGTTCTCCTTCCATCAGACGGCTCACCGGGATGCCGGTCCATTTGGCTACAATGTCGGCGATCTCTCCTTCGGTGACAGTGTCATGCACCAAAGTGTTTTCGGTGTGCTTCTCGCTTTCACTTTCGGCCTGCTGGAGCTGTTTCTCCAGCGCAGGCAGATCGGAGTATTTCAGCTTGGCGGCCTTTTCGTATTCCAGGTTGTTCTGGGCCTGCTCGAT
>JAHZHY010000232.1 GCA_019420045.1 Clostridiales bacterium | reverse complement strand
CACCGGTAGGAGAAAAACTCCTGGAAGAGAAGGCAGGCTATTGCAATCTGCTGTTTAACTGAGAAGAAGGAGACCATGGATGAATAAAAAAGAATGCCGCCAGCAGGCACGGGCCCGGCTGGCCGGTCTTTCCGATGCCGATGTCCGGGGGAGAGGGGAAGCCTTTGCCCGGGCATTGGGGCAGAGACCGGAATACAGGCAGGCCGGCACTGTTTTTTGCTATTTATCGGTGGACAGAGAGCCGGACACTTTTGCCTTTCTCCGCATGGCATTGCAGGATGGGAAGCGGGTGTGTGCGCCGGTGTGCATCGGCAAGGGCGTGATGCGGGCCCGCCGGCTTTCCAATTTGGACAGGCTGGAAGAGGGGCAGTACGGCATCCCGGTGCCGCCGGAAGGGGAAAGCTGGGTGGAGCCGGAAGAGATCGATTTCGCCGTGATCCCCTGTGTGGCCTGCGGCGAGGATGGCACCCGTCTGGGACACGGCGCCGGGTTTTATGACCGGTTTTTGCAGAAGGGACGGTTTTTCCGGGCGGCCTTGTGCCATGAGGAATTGCTGTTTCCCCATGTGCCCACAGAGGAGCATGACGAGAAAATGGATCTGATCTGCACCCAGTCCCGGGTTCTTGTTTTTGGGAAAGGACGGGATGGAGAATGAATCCACTGCTCTATTCTCTGATGCCGCCGGTGTCCATGGGCATTTTGTTCATTCTGGGTGCGCTGCCGGAAAACAACCGGTGGCTGCCGCCTCTGGCTATGGCGGCCCTGGGAGAAATCGTGGCATTTGTCCTGCCTCTTCTGATCTTTTGGCTGTTGGGGAGAAGGGGACAATGCACCATGAAGCTTCGTCTTGGGGGAAGCCGGCTGCGCTTTGCCCCTTTTGTCTTTTTTTCTTCTTTGGCGGTGTCCCTTCTGTCCTTTTTCCTCAATTATCTGGTGGCCCTTTTCACCGGAGGTGCTTTGCTGGAGGACACCACATATAGCGCCTGGAGCCAGTATGGTGGTACCCCCACCTGGCTTTTGGTGCTGGTCATCGCCTTTTTGCCCGCTTTGGCCGAGGAATTGTTTTTCCGGGGCGGACTGCTTTCCGGTCTGGAAGGATGGGGGCAGACGGCGGCCATTCTCATTTCGGCTTTGTGTTTTGCCATGATCCATGGAACCACGGCCAATTTTCTGGGGCCTTTCGCGGCAGGGCTTTTGTTTGGCTATATGACCATTGTCACCGGTTCTGTGTGGCCGGCGGTATTTGGACATTTTTTCAACAACTTGTTTTATCTGGCTATGAGTTATCTGCTCAAACGGTATGCAGCCTTTGGCATTTGGCCCTATTTTGTCATGCTGGCCGCGGCAGTGCTGTTCCTCAGCATCTATGGGGCGGCCTCTTGTCTGGAAAACCTGATCGAAAAAGGCCGGGTGCCCCGGCTGCGTGGCAGCGGCGGCAGCAAAGCCATTGTGCGTTCGGTGCTTTGTCCCGGCATGCTGGCCACACTTGTGCTGTTTGTGCTGAAAACTCTCTTGACTTAACCGATAACCAATAGGAGGTGTATCATGAGCCGTACCAGCGGAGAATATGAGCAGAGCCCGGCTCCCCGGACTCGCAAAAGAAGAAAAAAACGCCGGAAAAAC
>JAHZHY010000231.1:791-2509 GCA_019420045.1 Clostridiales bacterium | reverse complement strand
GGTGTCCGGCTGCATATCGTAGATCGCCTTCAGCCATTTGTCCCAATCCTGCGCGTACTGGATTTCGTCAAAAAAGTAGTAGACATCCTGATCCGGATAGATGTTTTCGTGATAGCACTCCAGAATCTCGTTCATGGCGCTCAGTTTCAACATGGGATGATCCATGGAGATAAAGACGATCTTCTGAGGCGGCACGCCGCTTTGGAGCAAGGCCTCGATCATCTGGTACTGTATGGTGGTCTTTCCCACCCGTCTTGTCCCGGTTAAGACGACTGTGCGCCGGATGTCCGTCTGATTCAAGCGTTTCATGGCCTCATAAAAGGCGAATCGCTTATAGGTTTTGGACAGTTTTGGGTTTACGACTCCTGTTTTCCACCAGGGGTTGTAGGAAACCAGTACTTTCAGCAGTCCTTCCTTGCTGATGATAGCCATACAACCACCTCCTTTTATAATATAGTAGCGCCAATCTTTATTTTTGTCAACAAATATTATAAGTATACTTTAAATGTTGCGCAGCTAATATTGACAAATACGCTGCTATATTATCCAAAGTGTGGTGTTGTTATGCTTTGTATTTTTAAAAGGAGCGTATCATAGAGAAACCATGGCATGCTCTTTTACATTACAATTCCAATTGATCCAGCCATTCATCGAAAGATTTTCTAGAGATCCGGATGGCTGTACCGATGCGTACGCTCTTAAAGCACCCTTTCTTGACCAGGGTATAGGCGGATGATCGCCCGATATGAAGGATGGCTGCGATCTCTTCCACCGTATAGGCGCGGGTCTGGGGCTGCAATTCTTTTTCTTTTTGTTCCATGATTTTACCTCCTGAATATGTCGCCAGATTGGCCATTGCCATGCTATCTTGCCGGGCAGCGAATCATCCTTCCTGCTAATTTCTTGCTAATACGACTTTTGAAAAGCGGTTAAAAGCAGGAGATTATAGAGACAATTTGCGATTAGATGTATCCGCTGTACAGCATGATATGAAACGAGAAGAAACTGTAGGGGAAGTAGAGAAGAACACAGAATTGGAACACCAAACTCCTAAGCGGCGGTTCGTTTGAATCCTGCTGGAGCTGAAAATGGAATATTTGTTGTATCTCACCAAGATAGAGAGTTCCCCCTCCCTATTCCCTGTCTGGAAAAAAGAGAAACCCGGAAGCCTTTCGGCTTTCGGGTTTCTCTTTTTTTATCGAAAATTCAGCTCAGACCCACAGAGGGTTATCCCACAGGTTCAGCTTCTGGCCGATGCCCATTTTCTTGGCGTTCTCATAGAGCTTGGCGGCGATGGCAATGTCCACGCTGCCCACACCGGCGCTGCCGCAATAAACAAACTGATCCTCGTTCTGGCGCACCTGAACGCCATTGACCATTTCCGGCAGCTCCACAATATCCTCTTTTTTCAGCTTACCGGCCTCATACAGCTCGTGCACCAGGATGCCCACCAGATGGGACATCTGGTTCCAGTTGTCCAGCACCACCCGGTCGGCGGTGAGCAGAATATCCTCTTCGCAGCTCTGGCCCTCCATCTGGATGACGGTCATATTGGGCTTCAGCCATTCCTTTTTGATAAAGGGCTTGCGGGAGGTGGTTTCGGTGACCAGCAGCTGGGCATCCTTCACCGCTTCCTTCACATCGGTGTAGGGAACAACCTTGATCTTGCCCTCAAACTCCTTGGCCAGGCCTTCGGCTTTTTCCTTCACCAGATCCAC
>JAHZHY010000231.1:0-738 GCA_019420045.1 Clostridiales bacterium | reverse complement strand
TGTGGATCTCTTCCAATGTGGGCACAGCCTCCATCATAGCCATGATCATGGTGCGGCCAATGACACCGGCGCCCACCAGGCAGGCCACCTTGGTGCCCTTCAGGGCGTTGTATTTGGCCATGACACCGGCGGTAGCCGAAGTACGCATGGCAGTGGTGATGGTGCCGTCCAGAATGGCTTTGGGGAAGACCGTCGTGGGATCGGACAGAATGACGATATCAATGCCATAGGGCACCCCTTCCAACTGGGCGTTGGCCTTGGATTCGGCGGCCCACTTGAATCCGGCAGTGTCCACATCGCCGCCGATGTAGGCGGGCATGGACATACAATAAGAATCCCAGTTTTCATTGCTGGGCATACCCATAAAGACCTTGGTGGGATTGATGATCTGATTCTGACCGATCATTTTGAAGGTTTTTTCGGTTTCGGCCAGCACCATCTTCATATCCAGCAGCCCGGCCTTGATCACATCTTCCTGCTTGAGAAAAAGAATTTCCGGTTTCATTTTATCGCATCCTCCCTGTGGGGTTTTGTTTCTTTATGCTAAGAATAGCATAATTATGCACACTTGTCAACCCTGCTCCAGTGCTCATTTTTAATTTTTTTGCATAATATCACACCCTATCTTGTGGGAGGCCGCTGTCAGATTCCCTCTCCTCCCCACTTGGGCATCTGTGACAGGAAAATACTGTACTTTACAAAAATATTCATTTATGGCATGATATAGTAAACAGCCGG
>JAHZHY010000023.1:2108-5869 GCA_019420045.1 Clostridiales bacterium | reverse complement strand
AAAGATGCTGACTGCCATCGGCGCCGGTGCGGCTGGCAGCTGGCAGCTGAGCAACATGGCTCCCCGGGTGCTGAAAGGGGATCTGGCCCCCGGCTTTTTCATCAAGCACTTCATCAAGGATATGAAGATCATCGAGGAAGAAGCAGGCAAGTGGGGCGTGGAGCTTTCCATGCTGGATTCTGTTTTGAAGATGTACGAGGAAATGAGCCGGATGGGGCTGGACAACGACGGCACTCAGGCCCTGATCAAATACTATCAGAAATAATCAAAAAAGCCTGATTGCCCCAAAACTGATCTGGCTAGAGGGGTTATTTGTCCGGCCTTTCATCAATTTGTAAAAACCGGTGACCCGTGCGGCGGTTTTTACACTTCTCAAGGGGCCAGTGTGGCCGATGGACTGCTGAAAGCAGTCTATCGGCTGCATGCAGACCCTTGCAAAAACTCGAAAAAGTGGCTTTTGCCACTTTTTCGGCACGGGAAAGGCCCGGAGTAAGCCGGGCCTTTTCATCAAAAGCAAGGAGGGGAACACAGTGAAAGAATATCTGGAAAAGATCAGCTCCTTCGGCAGCGGAGAGCGGGCCCATCAGCGGGTGCGGGAGATTGCATCCTTCCACCGCATCCAGTGCTCCACCGGCCTGCGTCAGGCGGCCCACCATTGCCAGCAGGTGCTGGAGAGCCAGGGGATCAATGCCCGGGTGATTTCCTATCCCTTTGACGAAAAGCAATGGTACTGGGGCCAGCGCTCCTTCCTGGAGTGGGACTGCAAAGGCGGCTGGCTGGATCTGCTGACGGAGAACGGCCGGCAGCGTCTGGCGGATTTTGACACCTGCGCCACCTCGGTGATGCAGAAGAGCGGCCCCTGTGACTATTCCAGCCAGCCTCTGGACATCGTCCTCATGGACAAGGGCAGCCGGAAAGAGGATTATGAAGGCGTGGACCTTCGGGGCAAGCTGCTTTTCCTCCGGGAGCCTTTTGCGGCCTATATGGACTGGGCCTTTACCGAAAAAGGGGCGGTGGGCTTTGTCACCGACTACCTACGGGAAGTGCCGGGGGTGCGCAGCCGGGAGGATCTGTATGACATCCGCAACTATACCTCCTTCTGGTGGAAGGACTGGGAAAAAGAGCCGCACATTTTCGGCTTTGTCCTCACGCCCCGCCAGGGAGATGCCCTGGCCAAGCTCTGCCGGGAAATGAGAGAAGAGGGAAAATATCCCCAGGCCCTGTGCAAAATGGACACCAGATTGTACCCCGGTGAGCTGGAAGTGGTAGAGGCCTTCCTCCCCGGCGAGACCGAGGAAGAGGTGCTGGTGCTGGCCCATCTGTGCCATCCCCGGCCTTCGGCCAATGACAACGCCAGCGGCAGCGCCGTGGCCATGGAGTTGCTGCACACCCTCCACGAGCTGCTGGAACGGGGAGAGCTGCCCCCACTTCGCCGGGGCATCCGGGTGTGTCTGGTGCCCGAGTTCAGCGGCACCTATCCCTATCTCTGCCAGCGGGAAGGGGAACTTTCCCGCATTGTGGGAGCCATCAATCTGGACATGGTGGGCGGACGGCAGAGCCAGGGTTATGGACCCCTTACCCTGTCGGATCAGCCCTGGAGTTCCTCCCCTCTGGTCACCGCCCTCAGCGATGTGGTGCTGCGTCAGGTGAAGAGCCAGTGTGAAGTGCTGAAACAAGGGAACATGGCCCCGCTGTTCAACAGCCACATCGGCCCCTTTGTCCCGGGCAGCGACCACATGATCCTTTCCGATCCCCTGGTGGGCATTCCCTGTCCCATGCTGGGCCAGTGGCCGGATCTTTATTATCATACCAGTGGGGACACACCGGAGCAGGTAGATCCCCAGATGCTCCACAACTCCCTGTGCATTGCCGCAGGCTTTGCCTATTCCCTGGCCAATTTCGGGGAAGAAGAGGCGGGGCGCACCTTGTGGCGGCTGAAAGGACGCCATGGGGAAGAGATGGAGCGGCTGGGCGATGCCTGCCTGATGGGCGAGGACAAAACCACTCTGGGCGAAAAGGCCAGAGCCATCACCCAGTTCTATGTGCGGGGCTGTGAGGACGCCATCCGGCTGTGCCCGGCGGCCAAAGAAGAGGGCCTGCACGCAGAGGAAAGCCTGCGCCGGGCCATGGAAGAAACTCTGGAAGCACTGGGCAATCCCCCACTCCCGGAGAAAAAGGCGGGAAAAGTGCCCCAGCGCACCTTGAAAGGCCCCATCATCCACCTGGAAGATATGCCCCGGGAGGATGAAGAAAAGAAACAGGCCTACAAAGCCTATGAGGAGCAGTACCGGAAAGACTGTCCCGATGCCATGCTCTTTGAGACCCTGCTGCTCTTTGCCATGGACGGGGAGCGCACCTTGGAAGAATGTGTCCGCCTGGCCCAGCTGGAAGCGGGAGTCGGCTCGCAGGAAATGGCAGAAGCCTTTTTGAAGATTCTGGACATTACTCTGAAATAGAAATAATAGAAAAAGCGGCCTTTTGGCCGCTTTTTTGTGTGCCGAAAAAGCAGCTGCCGCCACTTTTTCGGGTTTTGCAAGGGTCTGCGTGCAGCCGATTGGCCGCTGAAAGCGGTCCACCGGCCACACTTGCCCCTTGATAGGTGCAAAAAGCCACGCACAGGTCGCGGCTTTTTGCGAATTGGTGAGGGAAGGGCTCGCACAAGTATGACCGTCCAGGCACTGGACTATGGCTGTCCGGACACCGGACTATGGCCGTCCACACATTGGCCCCGGGACAACCACTCAGGCTCTTTCCCGCACCCAGCTTCGCAGTATGGCTGTCCAGGCACTGGACCCGCACCTAGGCGATGACGATGGCCAGCAGCTTTGCATCCTTCTGGGTGTTGTTTCTGGCGCTGTGGGTCTCGCCACAGGCGGTGAACATGGCATCGCCGGGATGGAAGGTGGTCTTTTCCCCGTTGTCTGTGACCTCCAGCTCCCCTTCCAGCAGATAATAGAACTCGGCGTCCGGGCCGTGAGGATGCTCGCCGATGGAGCAGCCCGGCTCAATGGTCAGAATGGAACACAGCTTCAGCTTTTCCCGCATCTCCGGGGCCTCCAGCAGGTCATAGGCGTGGATCACGCCCTCCCCACCCCGCAGGTTGGGCTTTTCCGATGTGCGCATCTGTTCTTTCCGGCGGATCATAAAGGCATCTTCCTTTCTCAAGATGGATAACACCAGTATAGCTTCTTCCGGGGAAAAACACAAGAAAAGAGGGGTGCCGTCGGGGAATTTTGTGGTATAATAAAACTCGCAAGCATACCGGGGCAAGCCCCGGCAGAATGAAAAGGAGAGTGACACAAGATGATTGCGATCAAAAACGGCAAAGTGCTCCAGTCCGACGGCAGCTTCCTGGACAACGCCACCGTTTTGGTGGAGGGCGGCCAGATCAAGGCAGTGGGCCAGCAGGTAGAGGTTCCCGCCGACGCCGAAATCGTGGACGCCACCGGCAAATGGGTGACCCCTGGCCTGATCGACGCCCATACCCATATTTCCACCTTCAACGAGCCCAACTGGCATCGTACCCGCAACGACGGCAACGAGATGAGCGGCCCCATCCAGTCCCATCTGCGTGGCCTGGACGCCCTCAATCCCTTTGACTATGCCATCGTGCCTGTGCGGGAAGCGGGCTTCACCACCTGCTACACCGGCCCTGGCTCGGGCAACCTGATCGGCGGCACCGGCGTGGCCTTCAAGCTGCGTGGCAAGGTGGCCGATGAGATGATCATCCCCGGCACCGAAGCCATGAAGATGGCTCTGGG
>JAHZHY010000023.1:0-2098 GCA_019420045.1 Clostridiales bacterium | reverse complement strand
AAAATGCCAAGACCAACTATGGCCCCCGGGATAAGTCCCCCATGACCCGTATGGGCAATGCCGGCGTGTGGCGGGAAGCTCTGGCCAATGCCAAGAACTATTCCGACCGTCTGCTGGCTGTGGGCGACGACCGCACCAAGATCGGCAAATACGACTTTGAGCTGGAAGCTCTGGTTCCCGTGGTTCGGGGCGAGATGCGCTGCCGTATCCATGCCCATCGTGCCGACGACATCTGCACCGCCATCCGCGTGGCCGAGGAGTTCAACCTGGATTACACCATTGAGCACGCCACCGAAGGCCATTTGATTGCCGATTATCTGGGCAAAAAGCAGGTGCGCTGCGTGGTCGGTCCTCTGCTGCTGCCTCCCGCCAAGATGGAGCTGTGGAACACCAAGCCGGAAAACGCTCAGACCCTGATCGACGCCGGCTGCCTGGTGTGCCTCACCGCCGACACCTCCTCTGAGACCAAGTGGCTGAGAAGAGACATCGGCGTGTGCATCTCCTACGGCCTGGACGAAAAGGAAGCCTTCAAGGGCGTCACCGTCAATCCGGCAAAGCTGCTGGGCATCGAGGACAAAGTGGGTTCTCTGGAAGCCGGCAAGGACGCCGATGTGGTCATCTTCGACGGCCATCCCTTCAGCAACATGACCAAGTGCGTCTTCACCATGATCGACGGAGAAGTCTATCACAACCAGCTGTAAAAATAGTACATACAGAAAAAATCCCCGGGAAACCGGGGATTTTTTGTTGCAAAAAAGTGGCCGAAGCCACTTTTTTGGATTGCCGCAAGGGTCTGGCGGCGATGAGCTTCTCCCATTTTTTCTTTGCCCAAGGTGGCTCGATTGACCCAGGCAAAGAAAGGTTGTCTGCCCAGGCACTGGGCTCGCAGCTTTTTGCAGATTGATTCGGGGTAGGGCAAAGGTCTTCTCACAGGATGGCTTTTCCCATAGTCTCAACTCTTCGGGAAACCGGGGGTTTTTTTATGCCGTAGATGGGGTTTAGTGCTTGACCCGCAGGGATTCCTTCTGCTCGTTGATCACATAATAACCCAGGCCCAGAATCATAATGGCAGCACCCAGGTACATGGGCAGGGTGGGCACTTCTCCCAGGAGGAAAAAGCCGGTGAACACGGTGAACACCGGTCCCGCCAGGTTGATTACCGACACCGAAGCCGGACGGGCATAGCGCAAAGCCCAGATGGGGATGGACAGGGCCATCAGGGTGCACACCCAGGCCAGCAGGATCAGATAGAGGATGGCCAGCGGGGGGAGATGGAAATCAGCGCCCTTGGAAGCAGCATAGACGCCGGTGCACAAAGCGCCGATGGAATACTCCATAGCCAGCAGGGGCAGGAGGTCCAGGGTGCGGCGCACCGCTCTTCCCAGCACGGTGTTGCCCGCATTGAACAGGGAGGACAGCAGGATGAAGAGTACCGCCAGAAAAGCCGAGCTTTCTCCCAGGTTGTCCGAGCCGATGACCATCACGCCGATGAGGCACACGCCGATGCCTGCCAGGGAGCGGAGAGAGGTCTTTTCCCGGAGAAAGAGGAAGGAGAAGAGAACTACGAACACCGCCGAGGAATTGCCCAGGGTGTTGGCCACAAAAGCGCTGGCTCCTTTCACCATGGCCTCGGCCCAGAACAGAAGACCGGCACAGCGGCACAGGGCATAGGCGATGACGCCCACTAAGACTTTAGGGGAAATGGATCGCAGGTTTTGCCGGCTCTCCTTCCGGGACAGGAGGAGAGGCACCAGCAGCAGGCTGACAAAGAGCATCCGGTAGAAGGTGATCACCGCCGAATCCACCCCCAGATCCACCAGCAGGCGGAGAATGGGGGAAATGAAGGAACCGGCAAAGGTGCCCAACAGGCAGATGGCATAGACCCGCAGCAGCTGGCGGGAGGAATTTTGACTCATGGGAAAGACTTCCTTTCATGCAGGGGATAGGGGAATGAAAAACTCAGCGGCGGGAGCATAGGGGCGAAGGAGCTGTTTTCCGCTGATAGACAAAGGAAAACAAAGTGGCCAGCAGCAAAATAATACCGGCAAAGACGAAGGACAGGCTGGCGCCCTTGGCATAGAGGAACCCGGCGGTGAGG
>JAHZHY010000230.1 GCA_019420045.1 Clostridiales bacterium | reverse complement strand
CTCGGGGGAGGAACAATAGACCCCCAGCTCTTCCAGCTTACCGGCGGAAAGTCCGGTTTCCTCCAAAAGCTCCCGCCGGGCGCATTCTTTGGGGTCTTCCCCCTTTTCCAGCTTTCCCGCCGGAAGCTCCACACATTCCTTGCCCTGGGCATAGCGGTACTGGCGCACCAAGGGGATCTTTCCCTGATACTGGCACAAAACCGCCACCGCACCCCGGTGGCGGCAGATTTCTCCCTCTTCCGTGGGGTATACATCCACCAGAACGCCTTGAAACAAAGGCTCTTTCTCTTTGTTTTCCATCCTTATTCCTCCCCCAGGGCCAAAAGGGCCAGAGCCGCCCCGGTGCACAGATCGTCCCCTGCCAGACCTTGGCTCTGGGGCATCCAGGAAAGCCCTTCCGGCGCTTTTTGGCTCCCTTTTCCGGCAAAAACCAGCACTTTTTCCTGCAGCACCGCAGGGGAGGGCATAACTTCTCCCAAAAACCGGGGTTCTTCCCCGCCCAGGGCGGCAAACAGCCGCCCGGCAGCATCCGCCGGCCTTTCCCCAGAAGCCAGAGGAGTGCGGGGCAGGCGCCCCTTTTCCCCGGCCAGCACCCGGCGCTGCTCATCACAGACCAGAGCCAGCACCCGGTCAGGACGGCAGATCACCTCCCGGCGGCTCTCCCTTCCGTCTTCCAGCTCCACCCGGTCCTGGCGGATGGAAAAGCTGGGACCCTGATACACCGTGCGCTTTTCCAGGCACTTTTCCTCATGCATGGTCTATGCCCTCCAAGTGGCGGCGCACCAGATCAAAGGCGGTGGAAGAGGCCAGACGGCGCAGGCTCTCCCGGCTCTGGCGGGGCCGCAGGATGCGCACCGCCCAGGTCTTGTCCTCCGTGCTGATGCCCACATAGATCAGCCCCACCGGCTTTTCGGGAGTGCCGCCTCCGGGGCCGGCCACGCCGGTGGTGGAGATGCCGATATCGGCCCCCAGGGCCTTCCGCACCCCTTCGGCCATCTGGCAGGCGGTGTCTTCGCTCACCGCCCCTTTTGTAACGAGGGTCTCATGACTTACCCCCAGCAGATTTTCCTTCACTTCGTTCTGGTAGGACACAACGCCCCCCAGATAGCAGGCGGACGCGCCGGGCACATCGGTGATGCGCTTGCCCATCAGCCCGCCGGTGCAGCTTTCCGCCGTGGCCAATGTCAGGCCCCGGGCAGTCATTTCCTGCACCACCACCTGCTCCAGGGAGTCCACATCCACTCCATAGACCACATCCCCCAGCACCTGCCGTACTTCCTGGACGGCAGGCTCGGTCATGGCAAAGGCTTCCTCTTTGTTTTTCCCCATGGCGGTGATGCGCACCAGGCATTCTCCCTCCTTGGCATAGGGAGCGGCGGTGGGGTTTTCCCAGGTGTCCATCTGGCGGCTCAGGCGGGAGGCCATTTCCGATTCTCCCATGCCGAACACCTTCACATACCGGGAGCAAAGCGCCCCGCCCCGGCGCTTTTCCAAAAAGGGCATCACCTTTTCCCGGAAGAGGGGGGTGCACTCCCGGGGCGGGCCAGGGAGCATGATGACCAAGCACCCTTCCCCTTCAAAGGCACAGGCCGGGGCGGTGCCCCAGTCGTTTTGAAAGACGGTGCTCCCTTCGGGCACATCGGCCTGTTTTTCGTTGTTTTTGGTCATGGTGCGGCCTTTGAAATTCTCCCGCATCCTTGTCATGGCCTCTTCGTCCCGCACAAGGCTCTTGCCGAAGGCGGCGGCGATGGTCTCTTTGGTGAGATCGTCCGCCGTGGGCCCCAGGCCGCCGGTGGTGATGATCAGATCGGCTCTCTGTTTGGCCACTTCCAGCACGCTTTTCAGCCGGTCCGGGTTGTCTCCGCACACCGTCTGAAAATAGACCCCGATGCCCAGTTCCGCCAGACCCTGGGCGATCATGGGGGCGTCGGTGTTGACGATCTCCCCCAGCAAAAGCTCGGTGCCCACAGCGATAATTTCTGTTCTCACAGTAATGGCCTCCCTTTTTATTCCGATCTGTATACTTTTCCTTTTAATCTTCCGCCTTGCAGACGACCTGCTCCACGCCTTCCAGGGCCTTCTGGATCAGGCCCTCCACATCCAGCTTTTGTTCTTCTTCCAGCACTTTGGGCAGCTTGGGCTTGGTCTGGGGATGGCGGGGCGTAAAGACGGTGCAGCAATCCTCATAGGGCAGAATGGAAGTCTCGAAGGTGCCGATCTGCCGGGCGATGAGGACGATCTCCTCCTTGTCCATGCCGATGGCCGGACGCAGCACCGGCAGCTCACACACGGCGTTGGTGACGCCGATGGCCTCCATGGTCTGGCTGGCCACCTGGCCCAGGCTCTCGCCGGTGACCAGTGCGCCGCAGTCCTGGCGCCGGGCCACCCGTTCGGCAATGCGCATCATGAACCGGCGCATGAGCACGGTGAACAGATCCTCCTGGCAGTTTTTCCGGATCTGATCCTGGATCTCGGTAAAGGGCACCACATGGACCTTGATGGGGCCGCAGTAAGACGCCAGAATCCTTGCCAGATGGAGGGTCTTCTCCTTGGCCTCTTCCGAGGTATAGGGGTAGCTGAAAAAGTGGACGCCCTCCAGGTAAAGTCCCCGCTTGGCCATCATATACCCGGCCACCGGGCTGTCGATGCCGCCGGAAAGCAGCAGCATGGCCTTGCCATTGGTGCCGGTGGGCATTCCTCCGGCGCCGTGGATACGGTCAGCATAGACGAAGGCCGCCTTGTCCCGCACTTCGATGTGCACCTGGGTCTGGGCCCCGTCCATCTTCACCTTCATCCGGGGATAGGCGGAAAGCAGCGCCCCGCCCACCTGCCGGGCGATCTCCGGAGAGGTGAGGGGAAAGCGCTTGTCCGAGCGCTTGGCCTGGCAGCGGAAAGTCTGGGTGTGTTCCATGGTGTCTTTCAGGTATTCCACCGCAGCCTGGCAGATGCTGTCCATGTCCTTGGGGCAGCTGATGGCCCGGCAGATGGCTACCACGCCGAAGATCTTCCGGCACACTTCCAAAGCCTCTTCCACCGGCGCGCCGTTTTTGGGCTCCACATACAGGGTGGACTGGATGGCATAGACCTCATATTCCCCCAGATGGGCCAGACGGCGGCGGACGATGGACAAGAGCCGGTCCTCAAACCGGGCCCGGTTCAGCCCTTTGAGCACCAGCTCTCCGCATTTGAGCAGCAAAACTTCTTGATTCATGGTATTTCTCCCGAAGGCCTAAAGGAAAAATCCCAGGGCTTTCTGAAGCCCTGCCAAAAAGGCCTTCACATCCTCCTGTGTATTTTCCGGGCAGAAGCTCACCCGCAGCGCCGCGTCGATGGCGGCGGCCGGCAGCTTCATGGCTTCCAGCACATGGCTGCGCCTGCCCCGGGCGCAGGCCGATCCCCCGGACACATAGACCCCCTCGTCGGAGAGCACCCGCAGCAGCACTTCGCTGCGGCCCTTTTCCGGGGAAATATTGAGAATATGGGCCGCACCATTCCGGGGAGAATTGATGCGCACCGGGCAGGGCATGGCAGAAAGCCCTTCTATCAGGCTTTGGCGCAAAGCCGCCATATGCCGCTGGCTTTCCTCCCGCTTTTCCGCCCGCAGGGCGCTGGCCACTCCCATGGAGACGATCTGGGGCATGCCCTCGGTGCCCGAGCGTTTATTCCCTTCCTGGCCGCCGCCGTGGAGCAGCGGGCGCAGGGAGCGGGGATCTTTGCAGTAAAGGGCCCCCACCCCTTTCATGGCTCCGATCTTGTGGCCGCTCACCGACAAAAAGTCCACCCCCCCAAGGGAGATGGGCAGCTTGCAATAGGCCTGTACCCCGTCGATGTGGCACAGGCAATGAGGGGCCTTTTCTTTGGCTTTTTCCATGGCCGCCGCGGTGGGCAGAATGGCGCCGGTCTCGCTGTTGACCTCCATCATGGTGAGCAGAATGGTGTCGGGCCGCACCGCTTCCAGCACCCGGTCGCAAGACACCGTGCCGTCCTTTTCCGGCGGCACCAGGGTCACCTGGAACCCCTCCTGCTCCAATGCTTTCAGGGTATCCAGGGTGGCCTTGTGTTCGATCTGGGTGCTGACGATGTGCCGGCCGAAGGCTTTTCCCTTCCGGGCGGCGCTTTGGATGGCGGTGTTGATGCTCTCGGTGCCGCAGGAGGTGAAGATCACCTGCTCTGCTTTGCACCCCATTGCCCCGGCCACCTGCCCTCTCGCCTGCTCCATGGCATCCCGGGCCTGTTTGCCCATGGCATGGAGAGCGGAGGGGTTGCCATAATCCTGCCGCATCAGGCGGAGGGCGGCCTGAGCCGCCTGCTCCAACACCTGAGTGGTGGCACTGTTATCCAGATAGTGGATGTTTTCCATTATTTATTGCCCTTGCCGAAGCTGTCTTTCAGGGTCACGGCCCGGTTGAAGACCAGATGGCCTTCGCCGCTGTCCCGGCTGTCGGCGCAGAAATAGCCCAGCCGCAAAAACTGGAACCGCTCCGAGGGTTTGGCCGAGGCCAGGGAAGCTTCCAGCTTGCAGCCCTTCAGCACTTCCAGAGAATTGGGGTTCATGCACTCCAGATAATCCTTGTCGGCGGCATCGGGGGAGGGATCGGAGAACAGGTTGTCATACAGACGCACCTCTCCATCCACCGCTGTGGCGGCATCCACCCAATGGATGGTGGCGCCCTTCACCTTCCGGCCGTCGGCAGGGTTGCCGCCCCGGGATTCCGGGTCATAGGTGGCGGTGATGGCGGTGATATTGCCCTTTTCGTCCTTTTCGCAGCCGGTGCAGGTGATGAGATAGGCCCCCTTCAGGCGGCACTCCGGTCCGCCGGGATAGAGCCGCTTGTACTTGGGCACCGGGGTCTCCAGGAAGTCATCGGCCTCCACATACAGCTCCCGGGAGAAGGTCACCTCACGGGTGCCGGCTTCCGGATCGTTGGGGTTATTTTCCACCGGGAAGATTTCGCTCTGGCCTTCGGGGTAGTTTGTGATGATCAGCTTCATGGGGCGCAGCACCGCCATGGCCCGCTGGGCTTTTTCGTTCAGATCTTCCCGCAGGCAATGCTCCAGGAAACCATATTCCACCGTGCTGTTCACCTTGGCCACGCCGATGCGGTCGCAGAAATTCCGGATGGATTCCGGGGTATAGCCCCGGCGGCGCAGGCCGCACAGGGTGGGCATCCGGGGATCGTCCCAGCCGGACACCTTGCCCCCTTCCACCAGCGCCCGCAGCTTCCGCTTGCTCATGACGGTGTGGTCGATGCCCAGGCGGGCAAACTCGATCTGACGGGGCTTGTGGGGCACCGACACATTGTCGATCACCCAGTTGTAAAGGGGCCGGTGGGCCTCAAATTCCAGGGTGCACAGAGAGTGGGTCACCCCTTCCAGGGCGTCCTGGATGGGATGGGCAAAGTCGTACATGGGATAGATGCACCAGTCGTCCCCGGTGCGGTGATGATGGGCGAACTTGATCCGGTAGAGCGCCGGGTCACGCATATTGAAGTTGCCGGAAGCCAGGTCGATCTTGGCCCGCAGGGTCATGCTGCCCTCGGGGAACTCCCCTTTCCGCATCCGCTGGAACAGGTCCAGGCTCTCTTCTATGGGCCGGTCCCGATAAGGGCTGATTGCCGGGGTGTTCACATCGCCCCGGTTCTTCTTCACTTCGTCAGGGGACAGCTCACACACATAAGCCAAACCCTTGCGGATCAGTTCCAGAGCATATTCATAGGTCTGCTCGAAATAATCGGAGCCATAGCAGAACTTGTCCCAATCAAAGCCCAGCCAGTGAATGTCCTCCTTGATGGCGTCCACATACTCGGTGTCCTCTTTGGTGGGGTTGGTGTCGTCCATGCGCAGGTTGCACTTGCCTCCGAACTTCTCCGCTGTGCCGAAGTCGATGCACAGGGCCTTGCAGTGGCCGATGTGGAGATAGCCGTTGGGCTCGGGAGGGAACCGGGTCTGAATGGCGTCGCATTTGCCCGCTTCCAGGTCCTCCTTGACGAACTCCTCAATAAAATTGCTGGTGACGATGTCCTTTTCCATACTTTATTCCTTTCCGGAGGGTTCCAAAGCCCTCCTTTGAAATGGACTCCCCTGGGCTTCTTTTGATCGTCCCCCAGGGGGTTTCAAACTTGATTTGTTTTATTTTGCCAGAAATTCTTTCATTTTCTCAAGACGGGACAGGCTGCGCTCCTTGCCCAGAAGGGTCATGATGGACCAAAGGTCGGGGGAATTTTTCCGGCCGGTGATTGCCACCCGCACCACATGGCTCACATCGCCCACATGGCCTTTCCAGCCGGTGGGGTCCTGCTTGTACGCCTTGACCTCCGGGCAGAAGCCCAGCCCCTCGCAGATGGCCTTGACCCCATCAAACCAGGTGTTCTTGTCGGGGGCTTCCTCATAGCTTTTGGCGTAGGTGTCCAGAATGGCGATCATATCTTCTTTCTGAAGGTTCTCCGGCAGGTCGTATTCTCCCTGCCACAGCTCGTCATAGAAATAGCTCACATAATCCCGCACATCGCTCCACTTGCGGATGTCCTTCCGGGGCTTTTTGCCGCCACGGTCGATGGCAAAGATGCCCTGGGCATAGTCTGTGTCCCCATTGAGAAGGGCATACAGCTCCTCGTCGTGGCCCTTTGCCCATTCCAGCACATCCTTTGTCACCTTCTCTGCATCAAAGGCGCCGATGACACCGGCGGACACATCGGCCAGCTTCACCAGGTCGAACAAAGCGCCCGACTGGCTCATCTTGTTCAGCTGGAGCTTGTAATCCTGGTAAGGTGCGGTCTTGTTCTGCCGTCTCCAATCCTCAAAGGGGGAGTTTGCCAGGTTGAGCAGGTATTCCAGCACGGCTTCCTTAGGATAGCCCTCGTCCACAAAATAGGAAACGGCGGCTTCCGGGTCTTTCCGCTTGCTCAGCTTCCGCTTGGCCCCGCCTTCCTCTTTCATCACAGGGGAGACATGGGCGTACTTGGGCGGCTTGAGCCCCAGCACATAGAAGAGCTGAAGGTGAGTGGGCACCGAAGAGACCCATTCGTCGCTGCGCACCACATGGGTGGTACCCATCAGGGTGTCGTCCACGGCGTGGGCAAAGTGATAGGTGGGGATGCCGTCTGTTTTAAGAAGCACGATATCGGCGATGTTTTCGTCCATCTCGATCTCGCCCCGGATTACATCCTTATATTTGATCCGGCCGCCGGGCTTGCCCGGAGAGCGCAGGCGCATCACATAGGGCTTGCCCGCCTTGATGTTCTCCTCTATCTGCTCCATGGTCAGGTTGCGGCAGCGGGCATAGGTGGTATGGTAGCCGGGCAGGGCCTTTTCCGCCTCCTGCTGCTTGCGGATGGCGGCCAGGTCCTCTTCGGTGCAGAAGCAGGGGTAAGCCAGGCCCTTTTTCACCAGCTCCTTGCAGAAGGCCTGGTAAATGGGGCCACGGCGGCTTTGCTGATAGGGGCCGTAATCGCCCTTTTCCTCGGTCTGGCTCATCATGCCTTCGTCAAATTCCACGCCGAAATCACGCAGGCCGGCTACGATGCCGGTGATGCCGTCTTCCACTTCCCGCTTCTTGTCGGTGTCCTCGATGCGCAGGATGATCCTGCCGCCGCTTTGGTGGGCCAGCCGCTCATTGACCAGGGCGGTGAACAGGCCGCCGATGTGGAGAAAGCCGGTGGGGCTGGGGGCAAACCGGGTGACCATGGCCCCCTGGGGCAGGTTCCGGGGAGGATAGATCTCTGTGAGATATTCCTCCATGGTTTTGTCAATGTGGGGGAACAGCAGTTCCGCCAGTTTATTATGATCCATTACACTTCCACTCCAAATTTCCCGGGAAAATTTTCCCTGGGCACAGTTTGATATTTTATTATATCCTGTTTCCTCCCACATTGCAACCAGTGTGCCACTGGGGGCATACTGCGCAGCGCCGGGCTTTGTGGAGGAAACTTCTTTGCTTCACGCTGCGCGGCGGCATTTGCTGCACAAAATTCTGCTCTAAGTTGAGGCGGAGTGCCTCCGCTGCCATACTGCGCAGCGCCAGGTCTTGTGGAGAAAACTTCCTTGCTTCACGCTGCGCGGCAGCGTGCCGCTATCCTATTAAGGTCGGGCATACTGCGCCGGTTCCGAAAGGAGAGGGTGGGTGGTTTTCCAGAAGATCACCGCCATCTCCTCCGGGGTGGCCGTCATGCCCTGCTCCATCCACCAGCGAATCAGATAGATCAGGCTGTTGGCAATATGCCCCGCTAAAAAGGAATAGGGGATATCCAGCGTTTCCTTGTCCCGTCCTTCCAGCATCCGTTCCAGAAGGGGACCTGCCACCCATTGCTGAAAAGGTCCCCAGAACCCTTCGCCCTGGCCGCCTGCGATGATGGCCGCCAGATCCCGCCGCTTGTCCCGGATATGATAGAGCAAGTGAGTCACAAGGGCATAAGGGTCCCGCTCCAAGGAAAAGTCATGGGTGTCCTCCCCTTCCAGCCTGGGGGCCAGCACATGGGAAAAGATCTCCCGGCACATCTGGGCCAGCAGCTCTTCCTTGGTCTCGAAATGGGCATAAAAGGTGCTGCGGCCGATGTTGGCCCGCTGGGCAATTTCCTCCACGGTGATCTGATGAAATCGCTTTTCCTCCAAAAGTCCGCTGAGGGCCTGAAAAATCGCTTGCCGTGTTTTTTGCTGCCGTCTGTCCATGGCGCTGCCTCCTTGTTTCCGGACATTTTCCCCTCTTTGTCCAATATGGAACACCGGGAGCGTTTTGCCTGTTGTCCCCAGTGGTTTCCCTTTCCTATAATACAGTTACCGGACACAGTGTGCAATAAGAAACAGGGAGCGTGAATAAATTGACTGCATCCGATATACAGACAGAAAAAAGGGCCATGGGAAAAAGCGTCTTTTTCCTGGCCCTGCCCATTATTCTGGAAAACATCCTGCAAACCCTTCTGGGTACGGTGGACACCTATTTTGCCGGACAGCTGGGGGATCAGGCCATCGCCGGCATCGGCGTCACCAATCTGGTGGTCAATCTGTTCATCTCTTTTTACACCGCCCTCAGCGTGGGGGCCGGTGTGGTGACCGCCCGGGCCTTTGGCCGGGGTGACCGGAAGGAAATGGGCCATGCACTGTCCCATGCCCTGGTGCTGGGCGGCGGTATCGGCCTTGGCTGCGGGCTTATATGCCTGGTTCTGGCCCGGCCCATCCTCCGCCTTTCCGGCGCGGAGGGGGATGTGATCGCCTGCGCCCTGCCCTATTTCCTGGTGGTAGCCGTGCCCTCGGTGGTGCTCTGTCTCCAGCTCATCCTTTCCAGCGGACTGCGGGCCATGAAGGACACCAAAAGCCCCATGTATGTCACCGCACTGTGTAACCTGCTGAACATTTTGCTGAATGTGCTGCTGATCCGGCTGGGATTGGGCGTTCTTGGTCTGGGACTGGCCACCACCCTTTCCCGGCTGGCCGGAAGCGCCGCTCTGTTCCTCCTGCTGGGGAAAAATCTGGGCCGGGGCCTGTCCTTTTCCGGCCTGAGCCGCCGGGGATTCGCCCCCATCCTACGGGTAGGGCTCCCCGCCGGAGGAGAAAAGCTCATCATGCGGGTGGGTCAGCTGGTGTACAGCTCCATGATTCTGTCCATGGGCACCGGCGCTTATGTGGCCCACAATGTGGCCGGGAGCGTGGAAAGCTATTCCTATATCCCCGCCATGGGTTTTGGCCTGGCGGTGACCACCTTGGTGGGGGTCTCCCTGGGAGAAGGCTCCCCATATAAAGCCCGGCAAGCGGTAAAAGCCGCCTATCTCTGGGCGGTGGGAATCATGGTGCCCATGGGGCTGGGATTTTTCCTGCTGGCCCGGCCCCTCACCGGACTGTTTACCCACACTCCGCAGGTGCAGGCCCTGGCTGCTTCGGTGCTGCGGATCATCGCCTTTTTCCAGCCCTTTGCCGCTTTGGTGCAGGTGATGACCGGCGCCCTTCAGGGAGCCGGAGACACCAAATTCCCCATGTATTCCACCTTGCTGGGCATCTGGGGCATCCGCCTGGGGCTGGGCTGGCTGCTGGCCATCCCCCTGGGACTGGGTCTGATGGGAGTGTGGTGGGCCTATGCCCTGGATGTGACCGTGCGGGGCATCCTGCTGGCCCTTCGCTTCCGCCGTGGCGCCTGGCAGGCCATCAAACTCTGACATCCCCCATCACCACAACAACTCCATGGAAGGACGATCTATCTGCGCCCCCACACCGGCCCGACCAAAACCCAGGCCGCTAACCCTCCCCAACCCAGGGGAGGGTCAATTTGGCGGTGCGGCCACCGCACCGGCCCGACCAAAACTCAAGCCGTTATATCTCCCAAACCCGGGGGAGGGTCAATTTGGCAGTGCGGCCACCGCACCGGCCCGACCAAAGCACAGGCCGCTAACTCTCTCCAACCCAGGGGAGGGTCAGTTTGGCAGTGCGGCCACCGCACCGCCGGGGTGCTGGATGGTTTGGGCGGCGGCCCAGGCGGCCTTTTTCAGCGCCTCCGGGATGCTCTGTCCCATCATGCGGCTGGCCACGAAAAAGCCGGTAAAGGCATCCCCGGCCCCGGTGGTGTCCACCACCGGCACGGAAAAGGCCTTCTGGAACACCCACTCCCCTTGATGGAGGCACCAGGCGCCCCGGCTGCCCAGGGTGAGCACCAGGGTATCTCCCTGGAACCACTCTTCCAGCCCACGGCGCAAAGCCTCTTCCTCCCGTTCTTCTCCTCCCAGCAGCTGGCGGCCTTCCACCTGGTTGAGCACCAGGCAATGCACCTTTTCCAGATTCAGCCCCAGCAGATCCGGTTCCATGGGCGAGGGGTTAAAAACCACCTGCATTCCCCGCTTTTTCCCCTCTCTGAGCAGCAGGGGCAAACAGCTGATCTCATTTTGCAGCACCAGCCAGTCCCCCGGCGCAAAATGCCCCAAAGTCTCCTGTACCTGGAATTCTGTGATGCATCGGTTGGCTCCGCCGTGGAGCAGGATGCAGTTTTCTCCCGCCCCGTCCCGCTGGATGACGGCGGTGCCGGTGTTCCCCTCCATCTGCCGGACAAATGAAATATCCACCCCGGCCCCCTGAAGGGTTTCCAGGAGAAAATCCCCGTCCTCTCCCACACTCCCCGCCATATAGGTCTGGGCTCCGGCCCGGCTCAGGGCCACCGCCTGATTCAGCCCCTTGCCTCCGGCCAGCCGCTGCCGGGACATGGCGCTGAGAGTCTCCCCCGCCCCTACAAAATGGGGTACCTGATAGATATAGTCGATATTCAGCGAACCAAAGCACAGCACCTTTGCCATTTTTCTCACCTCTCGGAAGAGTATAAAAAAAGACAGCCTGCGGCTGTCTTTTTTGTGGAGCGGGTAAAGGGAATCGAACCCTCCTATCCAGCTTGGGAAGCTGATGTTCTACCAATGAACTATACCCGCATGGAGTAACTCTATTATAGCGTATCTTTGGAAAATTGCAACCGCTTTTTTTGAAAAATCCCGTCGAAAAGGCAAAAATCCCCCGTCTCTGCAAGGTATCGCAAAGATAGAACCGATCACAAAATAACACAGTATAAGATGCCTTTTTCCCTTCTTTTTCAATCCGCAAAAAGCGGCGGCCTGTGCGTCGGTTTTTGCACCTCTCAAGAGGCCAGTGTGCGCCGGGCCTCTTGCAAAAGCTCGAAAAAGCGGCTTAACCGCTTTTTCGAAATGCAAATCCCCCGGCGCAATTTACAGCGCCGGGGGATTGAAAATGGCTCTTATTTGGAGCAGAATGCGTGCATATGCTTCATCAGATCCACTGTGCGGGCGGCGTAGCCGGCCTCGTTGTCATACCAGGATACCAGCTTGACAAAGGTGGGAGTCAGGGCAATGCTGGCCTTGGCGTCAAAGACAGAGGACACCAGCACACCGGCAAAGTCGGAAGAAACCAGAGGCTCATCGGTATAGCCCAGGATGCCCTTCATGGAGCCCTGAGAAGCTTCCTTGATGGCCTGGCAGATCTCCTCCATGGTGGCGGGTTTTTTCAGGTTGCAGGTCAGATCCACCACCGACACATCCAGAGTGGGAACCCGGAAAGCCATGCCGGTGAGTTTGCCGTTGAGCTCGGGGATGACCTTGCCCACTGCCTTGGCAGCGCCAGTGGAAGCGGGGATGATGTTGCCCGAGGCAGCCCGGCCGCTTCTCCAGTCCTTGCCGGAGCGGGCATCCACCACCTTCTGGGACTTGGTCATGGAATGGACGGTGGTCATCAGGCCTTCTTCGATGCCGAAGGTGTCGTTGATGACCTTGGCCAGAGGCGCCAGGCAGTTGGTGGTGCAGGAGGCGTTGGAAACGATGTCCTCGCCCTGATACTTGTCATGGTTGACGCCCATCACAAACATGGGGGTGTCATCCTTGGAAGGGGCGGACATGACCACCTTCTTGGCCCCGGCCTGGATGTGGGCCATGGCCTTTTCCTTGGTGAGGAACTTGCCGGTGGACTCCAGGATATATTCGGCCCCCACGCTGCCCCAGGGAATATCTCCCGGCTTTTCGCAGTTGAAGACCATGGTTTTTTTGCCGTTGACGGTGATGGAATTTTCATCCCAGGTGATGTCCGCATCCCATCTGCCGTGCACCGTGTCATACTTCAGCATATAGGCTGCGTATTCCGGCGTCAGGCTGGGATGGTTGATGGCCACAAACTCCACCTCAGGATCGTCGATGCCGGCCTTGAAGGCCAGCTTGCCAATACGGCCGAACCCGTTGATACCGATTTTTACGCTCATTCCAGATACCTCCGCATTTTCCTGCATTTGCATAGGGCGGGCTTTTTGCGCCCGCGCATAATTCCTATTCTTGATTATACACTATGTTCCCATGGTTTCTCAAGCACAAAGGAAGAACTTTCCCGCCAGAGGAAGTTTTTCTTGCAAACAGGCCAATCCCATACTAGAATGGGGATGGATGTTATGCAAAATGTACCAGTCTTTGCTAAAAAAAACACAAAGATGCTCCCCATATCCGCCGGAAAGGAGGACCTGCCTTGGAAAACACCGCCTTGGGGGACATGACCTGGTTCCCTGCCGCCGATGACCAGCTGATGATCTGCAGCCCGTCGGGCCGCATCCTTTTTGTCACAAGCAGCCTGCGTTTTCAGCTGGAAGAGGACTTGGTAGGCCGCTCTCTCAACGATATTTTCCCCGACTCCCTGGCCGCCCAGATCGTCACTTTAGCTCACGAGGGCCAGAGCCATTCCTTTCACACAAAACTCCAGGGCAAAGCCGTCCGGTGCAGTATGACCCCCAAAGAGGGGAATATGCTCATCACCGTCTTTTTCGCCCAGGAGAATCATCCCCCGGCCATGGCCCTCAGCGCCGCCGAGCTGCTCAGCCGGGAAATCAGCAGCAGCCTGGGCACCATGTTTGCCGCCTGGGATGCCCTGCCCCCGGCCCAGGACCAAAAAAGCCAGTATGCCAAAAGCGTTCTTCGCCAAGGGATGTACCGGCTGATGCGCATGGGCCGCAATCTGCTGGACTGCGCCCGGGCCGAAAGCGGCCAGTTGGAATTGAATGTGCGCCAGGGCGATCTGTCCCAGCTCTTCCGGGAGCTTTGCCAGCGGGTCGCGCCCATGGCCGAAGAAATGGGCATTCCCTTTTCCTGGGACTGCCCGGAAGAACCCCTTTTCTGCCCCTTTGACCGGGAGCGGATAGAACGGGTGATCCTGGGGCTGATCTCCAATTCCATGAAATACACCCGGCAGAAAAACCAAATGCGGCTGGTGCTCACCAAGCGGGAGGACAACGCCGTCATCATCCTGGCCGACCGTGGCCGGGGCATTCCCTCTTCGGTGCTGCCCCATCTCTTCAACCGTCCGCCGGAATCCTCCCTGTCCCGTGGGCTGATGGTGGGCGGCGCCGGTTACAGCCTGATGCTGGCCCGGGCGGTGATGCTGCTCCACGGCGGCACCTGCGTCATTTCCAGCGTTCCCGACGAGGGCACCACCGTCACCCTGTCCCTGCCGCTGCACCCTGCCACGCCCTATCTGTCCCTGGGCGCCCCGCCCCCGGACTATGCCAGCGGCTTTGACCATGTGCTGCTGGAACTCTCCACGGCTCTGCCCGCTTCTTTCTATAAAGAAGAACCCAAAAAATCAAAATCCTATTCTGCTCCCCCGGAGCAATAAAAAAGAATTTCTCACACGGTATGGTTTTTTCATCGTCTGAGCAATAAAAAAAGAGCCTTTCGGCTCTTTTTTTATTATGTTATGGGATATTGAAAAATCTTTTGCCGTTTTCCAGGGTGATCCGGGCCGCTTCCTCTGTGGAAATGCCCTTGATCCTGCCGATGCACTCGGCCACCTTCCACACCTTGGAGGAATCGTTCCGCTCCCGGCGGAAAGGTTCGGGAGTGAGGTAGGGGGAGTCGGTTTCGATCATCACCCGGTCCAGTGGCAGCCACTGGAGCACTTCCAGAGCCCGGCGGGCGTTTTTATAGGTGATGACTCCGGTGAAGGAGAGCATCCAGCCCATCTTCACCAAGGTTTTGGCATCCTCCAAACTGCCGGAATAGCAGTGGAACACACCTCGCACCCCTGGGTGCTCCCGCACCATCTGCATGCTGTCCCCATGGGCTTCCCGGTCGTGCACCACCACCGGAAGCCCCAGTTTTTCCGCCAGCTCCATCTGAAGGGCAAAGACTTTCTTCTGGTGCTCTTTGGGAGGATTGTCCTCCCAGTGATAGTCCAGGCCGATCTCTCCGATGGCCCTGACTTTTTCGTCCCGGGCCAGCTCTTCCAACTCGCCCATCTGGCTCTCCTCAAAATCCCCGCAGTCCGAAGGGTGAATACCCACAGCGGCATAGACAAAGGGGAAGGTATGGGCCAGTTCCAGGGCCTTGCGGGAAGAGGGCAGGTCACATCCCGGGTTGACGATCAGCTCCACGCCCTGTTCCGGTAAACCGGCCAGCACCTCCAGCCGGTCCTGATTGAATGCCCCGGAATCGTAGTGGGCGTGGGTATCAAAGACCCCCATCAGGACAGATGGGCCCCGGGCACGGCGCCGTCAGCCAGCACCACCCGCACATCGTTTTCCCCGCAGGTGGCCGACAGGATCATGCCGCAGCTGTCCAGCCCCATCATCTTCCGGGGAGCCAGGTTGCTCACCACCACTACATTGTGGCCGATCAGGTCTTCCGGCTCATACCACTGGGCGATGCCCGAAAGCACCTGACGCTTTTCATAGCCCAGATCCAGCTCAAAGCGCAAAAGCTTCTTGCTCTTCTTCACCTTTTCACAGTGGAGCACCTTGGCCACCGTCAGTTCCACTTTGGCAAAATCGTCGTAGACGATGGTGTCCTTGGGCTCGTGAGGGGGCAGGGGCTCTTTCTTTTCCTCCTGGGGAGCATGGGCGGCCTGGAAGGCAGCCACTTCCTCCAGCTTCTTTTCGGCGTCCATCCGGGCAAAGAGGATCTCGGCCTGGCCCACCTGATGGCCTTCCGGCAGCGCGCCGAAGGAGCTGAGACTGTCAAAGTCGGTCTGATCGGTGTTCAGCTGAGCAAAGATCTTCTGGGCGGCGTCGGGGAGGAAGGCCTCCAGCAGCACGGCGCCGAAGCGGATGCTTTCCAGCAGGTTATAGAGCACGGTGTCCAGACGGCCCTTCTTGCTCTCGTCCTTGCCCAGGACCCAGGGCATGGTCTCGTCGATATACTTGTTGGCCCGGCGGAAGATGGCAAAGACCTCGTCGATGGCGTCGCCCACCTTCAGCTGGTCCATGGCCCGCCGCACCTTTTCGGGGGCTTCCAGGCACACCTGCTTCAGTTCCTCATCCACCGGCTCGCACACATCATGGCTGCCCATGACGCCATTCTGGTACCGATGGCACATGGTCACCGTCCGGTTGACCAGGTTGCCCAGGATGTTGGCCAGGTCGCTGTTGGTCCGCTCGATGAGCAGCTCATAGGTGATGGTGCCGTCATTGGCAAAGGGCATCTCATGGAGCAGGTAATAGCGCACAGCGTCCACGCCGAACAGCTCTACCAGATGATCGGCATAGATCACATTGCCCTTGGATTTGCTCATTTTGCCCTCGCCCACCAGCAGCCAGGGATGGCCAAAGACCTGATGGGGCAGCTCCTCGCCCAGGGCCATGAGGAAGATGGGCCAATAAATGGTGTGGAAACGGAGAATGTCCTTGCCGATGAGATGCACATCGGCGGGCCAGAACTTCTTGTATTCCTCTGTGCTCTCCCCTTCCGGCTCATAGCCCAGGAAGGTGATGTAGTTGGTCAGAGCATCCAGCCACACATAGACCACATGGCCCGGGTCAAACTCCACCGGGATGCCCCAGCTGAAGGAGGTGCGGGAAACGCACAGATCCTGAAGGCCGGGCTTGAGGAAATTGTTGACCATCTCATTTTTCCGGGATTCCGGCTGGATAAAGTCGGGATGGTCTTCGATATATTGCATCAGCCGGTCGGCGTATTTGCTCATGCGGAAGAAATAGGCTTCCTCCTTGGCCTTCTGCACCGGGGCGCCGCAATCGGGGCACTTGCCGTCTTTCAGCTGGCTTTCGGTGAAGAAGGACTCGCAGGGGGTGCAGTACCAGCCCTCGTAGCTTCCTTTATAGATATCGCCCTGGTCATACAGACGCTTGAAGATCTGCTGGACCTTCTTTTCGTGCTCGGGGTCGGTGGTGCGGATGAACCGGTCATAGGAGGTGTGGAGCACATCCCAGTTGCGGCACACTTCGGCGGCCATCTCGTCCACGAAGGCCTGGGGGGTCATGCCGGCCTTTTCGGCCTTCTCCTGGATCTTCTGGCCGTGCTCATCGGTGCCCGTCTGAAAGAGCACATCGTAGCCGTCCTTCCGCTTATAGCGGGCGATGGCGTCGGCCAGCACGATCTCATAGGTGTTGCCCACATGGGGTTTGCCCGAGGTGTAGGCGATGGCCGTGGTCAAATAGTACTTTCCTTTGCTGTTCATTTTCTTTCCTCCATGGCGCCTTTGCTTCTTCCGGCGAATGAGCCGGCGCGCCGGATATAGTATGGGTCAAAGGCCTACGCAG
>JAHZHY010000229.1 GCA_019420045.1 Clostridiales bacterium | reverse complement strand
TGGGGCCCTGGGATGCCCTCCACGACGGCATCTCCCGCCAGACCCCCCTCACCTATGGCCAGGCCTCCATGGCCGTGGGACTTCTGATCGTGGTGGTGGATTTCCTTTGCAAAGAGCGGCTGGGTTTCGGCACGCTGCTGAATATTTTCGTCATCGGCCTGCTCATTGACCTGGTGCTGGAAGCGGGACTGATCCCCAAAATGAGCGGCGCATTCCTGCCGGGGCTGCTTTATGGCTTCTGCGGCATGGTGCTGATGGCTCTGGGCATCTGGCTCTACATCGGCGCCGCCATGGGCGCCGGGCCCCGTGACAGCCTGATGGTCATCCTCACCCGCCGCACCGGAAAGCCGGTGGGCCTGTGCCGGGCCACCGTGGAAGGGGTGGCACTGGTGCTGGGCTTCCTCCTGGGGGGCCAGGTGGGGCTGGGTACGGTGGTATTCACCCTGCTGGGCGGGCCTGTGATGCAGGTGGTCTTCCGGCTGGTGCATTTCGATGTGAAAGCAGTACACCACGATACCTTTAAAGATACCCTGCGCCAGTGCATCCCGGAAAAGGGTGCCGTAAGCCGGTAAAAAGAGCCAGAATGGCTCCGCTTAGGCGGCGGGGGAAAATGTTTAGTCCTGGTCTTTAGAGGAGGGCCGGGCGGGAACCGGCCGCAGGAAAGCCCACAGGCCGATGCTTGCGGCAGGATAGAGGAAGAGGGAATAATTGATCCGGTAGCCATAGACATTCCGGCGGCCCCAGTCGGTATCCAGATCCAAAGAGCCGTCCCGTCGGTAACGCAGGGAGCCGTCCTTATTGTAGGTATAGTGGACACCTTTGATGAAACTTTCATGGCCAACCACGCCCCGGCTCTGGCTGTTCACCGGGATCTGGAATGCAAAGACCAGGTTGATCAGCAGGCTGAGCACGATCCCGGCGGCCAGCTTGTTCCGCACCTGGGGGGTATGGCATTCCGGCGTCTTCCGATAGACCTTTCCGTATTTTACATTGAGGGAGAGAGAATAGATGAGCAGCAGAAGGAAGAGCAGGTCAAACTGCTGTGCCAGGAAAATTAGCACGGCAAGGGCCAGTAGAACGGCGATGGCAAAAGACGCCGCAAAAATCTCCTTGTAAGGTATATTTTTCCCCCCATGCCGGATGATATGGGACAAGATGAAAAAAGGCGCCGTCCACAGAAAAGGAAAGAGGTGGAGCAGCAGAAAAGAGGGAAGCATTGCCGGGAGAGAGCGCGCCATGGCGGAAAAAAGGAGCGCAATGTCCGTTTCTCCGCCCTGTATGATGAGTCTGGCAGCACTAAACAGAAGGTGGGTCAGATAGGTCAACACAATGAGAAGCCAAAATGATTTTTTCTTGCAGATAGCCCTTACCCATTTCATAGGGATCACGATCCTTTCATGAAGAATTGTTAATTTCTATAAAAAGGATACCATAGGCTGATAAAAACATCAAGCCGGTCCAGTGTCCGGACGGCCGTAACTTTCTTTGCCGGATTGCACACAACGGGCCTTGGTTCTGTTGCTTAGTGCGGGAGCACAGGTTGGCCGTGGCGGCTCGCCACCAATCCCCCCGGCGGCGCAAGCCGCCACCCCCCTTTGCACAAGGGGGGCTTCTTTGCCGGATTGCACACAACCGGCCTTGGTTCTGTTGCTTAGCGCGGCAGCGCAGTATGGGTCCAGCGTCACGCTGGTCCGGTAGCCGGACAGCCGTAACTTTCTTTGCCGGATTGCACACAACGGGCCTTGGTTCTGTTGCTTAGCGCGGCAGCACAGGTTGGCCGTGGCGGCTCGCCACCAATCCCCCCGGCGGCGCAAGCCGCC
>JAHZHY010000228.1 GCA_019420045.1 Clostridiales bacterium | reverse complement strand
GCCATAAAGCAAACACCTTCTTTGAAAGTTTGGGCCATTGTACCGCAAAAATTGCGGTTGGACAAGGGGTAAAACAAAAAAATACCGGTATACATTTGCTCTCCGGGGAATCTGACAAAAATGTCACTCCATAGAGAGAAAAAACAGGTATAATGGAGGAAAGAAAACGGGAGGAGCCGACAGGGGTATGGAGCATATTTTGCTGGTGGAGGATGACAGAGCCATTGTGATGGGGCTGACCTATTCTCTGGAACAGGAGGGGTATCAGGTGACGGTGCAGGAGGATTGCCCATCGGCCCTGAAGGTTTTGGAGGAGCAAACATTCGATCTGTGTTTGCTGGATCTGACACTGCCGGGAGGCAGCGGTTATGATGTGTGCCGCCGGGTGAAGGAGCTGGGAGACACGCCGGTGATCTTCCTCACGGCCATGGACGATGAGGTCAATGTGGTGATGGGGCTGGATATGGGAGCCGATGATTACATCACAAAGCCCTTCCGGGTGAGGGAACTGCTCAGCCGGATTCGTTCGGTGCTGCGGCGGGCCCGCCGGGGCGGGGAAAACCTCCATCAGCTGACCATCGGCGCCCTTACGGTGAATACCCAGGAGGCCCGGGTGTGGAGACGAGGGGAAGAGGTTTTTCTCACGGCGCTGGAATACCGTCTGCTGCTCACCTTTCTCAATCATCCCGGTCAGGTGCTCACTCGTTCTCAGCTGCTGGAGGGCATCTGGGATGTGGCAGGAGACTTTGTCAATGACAACACCCTGACGGTCTATATCAAAAGACTGCGGGAAAAGCTGGAGGACAATCCCCAGGCGCCCCAGATCATCAAAACGGTGCGGGGTGTGGGCTATAAGCTGGAACGGGGGGACAAGGCGTGATACGCAACCGGGAACTATTTTATTATTTTTTGGCCCAGGTTTTGGTGGCGGGAGTGGTCACCGGGCTGGTTTCTTTGTGGGCTCCCCAGGCGGTGCCCGCCTTTTTGTTTGGGTTTTTGCTGCTTATCGCCATTTCCATGGGATTTCAGCGCTTGCGCTACCGGCAGCTCCAGCAGCTGAACGACTATCTCCAGCAGGTGGCGGCCGGGGATTTTTCTCTGGATATCCAGGATCACAAGGAAGGGGAAATGGGCCTTCTGCGCACCGAGATCTATAAAGTGGTGCTGCGGCTGTCGGAACAGAGGGACATCATCCATCGGGAGCGGCAGGCGCTTTCCGATGCCATCTCCAACATCTCTCACCAGCTGAAAACTCCCATCACCTCCATGCTGATGATGACCGATCTTCTGCGCCAGGAGGAGCTGGAAAAAGAGAAGCGGCAGGAATTTGCCCGCAGCATCGGCTCCCAGCTTCAGCGGACCCAGTGGTTGGTATCCTCCCTACTCAAGCTGGCTAAGGTGGACGGCGGAGCCATTCGGTTCCAGAAAAAGCCGGAAGCGGTGGG
>JAHZHY010000227.1:40301-54547 GCA_019420045.1 Clostridiales bacterium | reverse complement strand
CCCGGGCCTCCATGCCCGGCATGATGGACACCATCCTGAACCTGGGCCTCAACGACGAAGTGGTGGAATCCTTCGCCAAGATCACCGGCAACCCCCGTTTTGCCTATGACAGCTATCGCCGCTTCATCCAGATGTATTCCGATGTGGTTATGGAAGTGGGCAAGAAGTACTTCGAAGAGCTCATCGACGAGATGAAGGCTGAAAAGGGCGTCAAGCTGGACACCGAGCTGGATGCTGACGATCTGAAGAAGCTGGCTGAGCAGTTCAAGGCCGAATACAAGGCCAAGCTGGGCGTGGACTTCCCCTCCGATCCTCGTGAGCAGCTGATGGGCGCTGTCAAGGCGGTCTTCCGCTCCTGGAACAACCAGCGCGCCATCGTTTATCGCCGCATGAACGACATCCCCAGCTCCTGGGGCACCGCCGTCAATGTCCAGTCCATGGTCTTCGGCAACACCGGCGATGAAAGCGGTACAGGCGTTGCCTTTACCCGTAACCCCGCCACCGGCGATCCTCACCTCTATGGCGAGTTCCTGATGAACGCCCAGGGCGAAGATGTGGTGGCCGGCATCCGGACTCCTCAGTCCATCGACCAGCTGAAAGAGGTTATGCCCGAAGTGTATGATCAGTTTGCCGCCATCGCCGACAAGCTGGAAAAGCACTATAAAGATATGCAGGATATGGAGTTTACCATCGAAAAGGGCAAGCTCTATATGCTCCAGACCAGAAACGGCAAGCGTACCGCTCAGGCTGCTCTGAAGATCGCCGTGGACATGGTGGACGAAGGCATGCTCACCAAGGAAGAGGCCATCATGAAGGTGGAGCCCAAGCAGCTGGACGCTCTGCTCCATCCCCAGTTTGACGCCGAGTCCCTGAAGGCCGCTACCCCTGCTACCAAGGGTCTGCCTGCCTCCCCCGGCGCTGCCTGCGGCAAGGTCTATTTCACCGCCGCTGAAGCTGTGGCCGCGGCTCAGGACGGCAGCAAGGTGGTTCTGGTCCGTCTGGAGACCTCTCCCGAAGACATCGAAGGCATGGCCGCTGCCCAGGGCGTTATGACCGTCCGCGGCGGTATGACTTCTCACGCCGCCGTTGTGGCCCGTGGCATGGGTACTTGCTGCGTGGCTGGCTGCGGCGAAGTGAAGATGAACGAAGAGGAGAAGTACTTCCTCATCGGTGATAAGAAGGTCTGCGAAGGGGATTACATCTCCATCGACGGTTCCACCGGCAATGTGTACCTGGGCGAGATCAAAACCGTTCCCGCTTCCATGACCGGCGACTTTGGCCGCTTCATGGGCTGGGCCGACGAGATCCGCACCCTGAAGGTGTGCACCAACGCCGATACTCCTCGGGATGCTGAGCAGGCTGTCCGTTTCGGCGCCGAAGGCATCGGCCTGTGCCGTACCGAGCATATGTTCTTCGAAGGCGACCGCATCAAGGCCGTGCGCGAGATGATCGTCTCCAAGAACGAAGAGCAGCGCCGCAAGGCTCTGGAGAAGCTGCTGCCCATGCAGCGCGGTGACTTTGAAGGCCTGTTCATGGCCATGGGCGGCCGCCCGGTCACCATCCGCTTCCTGGATCCCCCTCTCCATGAGTTCCTGCCCCAGGAGGAAGAGGACATCATCGAGATCGCCGGCGAGATGAATATGGAAGTCGCCGATCTGAAGCAGATCATCGCCGATCTCCATGAGTTCAACCCCATGCTGGGTCATCGTGGCTGCCGTCTGGCCGTCACCTATCCGGAAATCGCTGAGATGCAGACCCGTGCCGTCATCGAGGCTGCCATCAATGTGAAGAAGGCCACCGGCCTGGATATCGAGCCCGAGATCATGATCCCCCTGGTGGGTATGGTCAACGAGCTGAAGTTTGTCAAGAATGTGGTCACCAAGACTGCCGATGAGATCATCGCTCAGTCCGGTGTGGAAATGAAGTACCTGGTGGGCACCATGATCGAGATCCCCCGGGCCGCTGTCACTGCCGACGAGATCGCTCAGGAAGCTGAGTTCTTCTCCTTCGGCACCAACGACCTGACCCAGATGGGCTTCGGCTTCTCCCGTGACGATGTGGGCAAGATCCTCAACGCTTACTATGACAAGAAGATCATGGAGCGGGATCCCTTCGCCTCCCTGGACCAGGATGGCATCGGCCAGCTGGTGAAGATGGCTGTGGAAAAGGGCAAGAAGACCCGTCCCGACATCAAGCTGGGCGTCTGCGGCGAGCATGGCGGCGATCCGGCCTCTGTGGAATTCTTCCACAAGATCGGCCTGAACTATGTGTCCTGCTCCCCCTATCGTGTGCCCATTGCCCGTCTGGCGGCTGCTCAGGCCAGAGCCAAGGAACTGCTGAACAAGTAAGCATTTTGCTGAAAATAGAAAAAACCGTGGGATTTTTCCCACGGTTTTTTTTGTGGTTTGTTTTGACAGAAAAAGGTCATTGTGAACAAAACGCAATGATCCATCTCTTTTTTACAAAAAGTTATCCCCAGGGGTTATCCACACCCTGTGGATATTTCTTGGGGACAACTTAGCATATCTTGTGGTTACTTGCCGAAAAAGGCGGTGAAGAGGGGGTCTTGCTCCGCAAAGTGGGTCACATAACCGATGGCCACTTTTCCCTCGGTCAGCGCGATCAGCTCCCGGGTTTTCTCCGGACCGAAAGCGCCGCACACTTCAATGGCGCCGCAGCCTCTTTGGTACAGATCCTGCACCCGCTTTTTGGCCTGCTCCCAGTTCTGTACTGTGTAGATATAGGTGTGCTTGCTTTCGGTTTCAAAATGGGCCTGGTCCTTTTCCGGATCGTATTGGGCTCCCATGAGGATAAAAGCAAAAATGGGTTTCATCTGGTGTACTCCTTTCCTGTTACAGCTGAATTTTTTGTCCGATACCCTTTTCCATGGCTTTTTCGGCGATGGCTTGAGCGGCGATCAGATCGAACAGCGCCATGCCCACCGTTTTGAAAAAGGCGGTCTCCCCTTCTTCTGGCTTTATTGCCTGGCCCGCCAAGAACTGACCCATGGTGATTACCTGATCCATGGTCAGAAGCCCTTCCTGCATAGGTTGACTCAGATCGCCGCTTTCCTCGCAGGCAAAGGGAAGATCCACATACACCCGGGAAAGCAAGGACCACAGGCAGGGAGGATATTCCCGCATGGTGGGTTTATAAGAGCCTACGCCAATGCAGCATTTCCCGGCAAAAAGGGTACTGTCATCAGGAAAAACCGGTTCATTGGATGTGGTGGCCGTAATGAGGATCTGGCTTTGCCGGGCAGCTTCTTCGGAAGAGGCGCAGAAAGTGACAGGAGGATGATTGTTCCCCAGAACTTCCTCCAGCCTGTGGATAAACGGTGCCGGGTCCTTTGTGTAGGCATCGTATACATAGATGTGCTCGATGGGCCGGGCGGCACAGGCAAAGGCGGCCTGGTTGGCTCCCTGCACCCCAGCACCGATGACAGCCAGGGTATGGGCATCGGCCGGGGACAGATGGCGCACTGCGACGCCTCCCACTCCGCCGGTGCGCAGGGCGGTGAGGGCTTTGCCGTCCATCATCACCTGGGGAATGCCGGTGTCGTAATCGCACAAAAGCATCAGTCCGTCGATGGCGGGAAGGCCCCGCTGGGTGTTTTCCGGGAAAACGGTGAGGATTTTCTGGCCCATGGCCCCATCGGCAAAACAAGGCATATAAACGATGGTTTTGTTCTGATATTCCACGGTGGGACGATCGGGCATGAAGTAATTTCCGGCCGTAAAAAGCCCATAAGCTTTTTCGATGGCCTCCATCATCTCCTGAGGGGTGATGGAGCGGATGATGTCCTGTTTGTTCAAATAAAGCATGGCGCTTCCCTCCTTTTGCCTTCATGATACTCCATGGGAGGAAAAAAGAAAAGCCTTTGGGAAGAAATGAAAAAGGCCGGAAAAACAAAAAAAAGAAAAGTACCCCCTGGGGAAATGTTCACAATCCATGCTGACACATGGCGGACCGGTGTGGTATAATAACCGCAGAACGGTTATTATACCGGATCTTGCGGCTGTTTTCTCGTCCCGCCTGCGGGACAACCGAAAACACGGCCATTATACCACTTTGCTTTCGCTTTGTGGTATAATATCAACAGGTGCCGCACATGTGCGGCAGGATACTGCGTATTCAGTCGTTTTGCGAACAAAACGACTGCTGTTGATGTTACACCATAGCAAAAATCAGCAAAGCTGATTTTACGCCGCATTGGCGGCGTGCAAGTCTGCATAGACTTGCTGTTATGGTATAATAAAATCAGTCTGGAGATCTTCTCCTGGCAATGATCGTTAAAAAAACAACAAAATGTCCCATCAAATAACAAAGGATAGAGGGTGTTGCGAACATGGAAAAAAACAAGGAACTGCGGGTGTTCGCCGAAGAGATCCGGGTGGAGACCATCAAAGAGCTTGCCCATCTGGGATTTGGCCATGTAGGCGGCTCCATGTCGGTGGTGGAGACCCTGGCGGTGCTCTACGGCAGCCAGATGAACTATGACCCCAAGAACCCCACCATGGAACAGAGAGACCGGCTGGTGATGAGCAAAGGGCACGCAGGCCCGGCCCTCTATGCCACTCTGGCTCTCAAGGGCTTCTTCCCCCTGGAGCGGCTGAAGACGCTCAATCAGAACGGCACCACACTGCCCAGCCATTGCGACCGGCTGAAGACCCCCGGCGTGGATATGACCACCGGCTCTCTGGGCCAGGGCATCTCCATGGCTCTGGGCCTGGCTCTGGGCGCGAAAATGCGGGGCAAGGACTTTACCACCTACCTGATCCTGGGCGACGGCGAATGCGATGAAGGCCAGGTGTGGGAAGGCGCTCTGTCTGCCGCTCATCTGAAGCTGGACAATCTCATCGCTTTTGTGGACTGGAACAAGCAGCAGCTGGACGGCGCTGTGGACGATGTGCTGGACCTGGGCGACATCGGACAGAAATTTGAGGATTTCGGCTGGCATGTGCAGAAGGTCAACGGTCACGATATTGACGCTTTGCTGGAAGCGGTGGAAAGTGCCAAAGCCCACAAGGGCCAGCCTTCCATGATCGTGCTGGACACTATCAAGGGCAACGGTTGCCGTTTGGCCATGGAGACCTTCCCCTGCCACCATCTGAAATTCAAGCCCGAGCAGATCGCCCCTTCGGTGATCGAGGCCGAACAGGTGCTGGCCAAGGCCCGGGAAGCGCTGGAGGTGCGGTAAAATGAGCTACAAAGTGAAAGAGACTCTGAAAAACGAAGAGAAAGAAATGCGGGCAGTGTATTGCAAGACTCTGTGCGACATGGCCCGGGAAGACAGCCGCATCTGCGCTCTGGACGCCGACCTGATCGGTTCCTCCGGCATGCAGGCTTTCTTCAAGGAGTTCCCCGATCGGGCTGTGGACTGCGGCATCCAGGAAGCCAACATGGTGGGCATGGCCGCCGGTCTGTCCGCCGCCGGTATGGTTCCCTTTGCCCATTCCTTTGCTCCCTTTGCCACCCGCCGGGTGATGGACCAGATTTTCATCTCCTGTGCCTATGGCAAGCAGAATGTGCGCATCGTGGGTTCCGATCCCGGTGTCACAGCGGCTTATAACGGCGGTACCCATATGCCCTTTGAGGACATGGGCTGCCTGATGAGCATTCCCAAGATCACCCTGATCGAGCCCTGCGACAGCGTGCAGCTGGAGCAGGTGATCAAAATGCTTCAGGACGCCTACGGCGTCTTCTATATCCGGATGCTGCGGAAAAATGCCGTGGGCATCTATGAGGAAGGTTCCACCTTCACCCTGGGTAAGGCTCCCGTGCTGCGGGACGGCACCGATGTGTGCATCGCCGCCTCGGGCATCATGGTCAGTGAAGCTTTGAAGGCCGCCAAGGTGCTGGAGGAACAGGGCATTTCTGCCGCCGTCATCGACTGCTTCACCTGGAAGCCTCTGGATGACGACACCATCGGCAATTATGCCAAGAAGTGCGGCGCTTTTGTCACTGCCGAAAATCACAATGTGGTGGGCGGCCTGGGCAGTGCTGTGGCTGCATCTCTGGCCAAGAGCCATCCGGTGCCTGTGGAAATGGTAGGCGTGCAGGATGAGTTCGGCGAAGTGGGTACCGTGGATTACCTCCAGGAGCGCTTCGGTCTCACCGCCGCGGCCATCGTTTCCGCTGCACAGAAGGCCATCAGCCGGAAATAACATTGTTTTTCCTATTTTATCAAAATATAAAAGGAGAATCTGTACTATGGACATCAAGGAACGGGCTCTCAAGGCCCACGAGGACTGGAAGGGCAAGATCGAAGTCATCGCCCGCTGCAAGGTGGAAAACGCCGACGACCTGACCGTGGCCTATACCCCCGGCGTTGCCGAGCCCTGCCTGGAAATCAGCAAGGATGTGGACCTGAGCTATAAATATACCCGCCGCGGCAACCTGGTTGCTGTTGTCACCGATGGCACCGCTGTGCTGGGCCTGGGCGACATCGGCCCCGAAGCCGGTATGCCTGTGATGGAGGGCAAGTGCGCCCTGTTTAAGTCCTTTGCCGATGTGGATGCCTTCCCCCTCTGTGTGCGTAGCAAGAATGTGGACGACATCGTCAACACCGTCAAGCTGCTGGCTGGCTCTTTCGGCGGCGTCAACCTGGAGGATATCTCCGCTCCCCGCTGCTTTGAGATCGAGCGCCGTCTGAAGGAAGAGTGCGATATTCCTATCTTCCATGATGACCAGCACGGCACTGCTATCATCACTGCCGCGGCTATGATCAACGCCAGCCGCCTCACCGGCAAGAAGCTGAGCGATCTGACCATGGTAGTTTCCGGCGCCGGCGCTGCCGCTGTGGCTGTCACCCGTCTGCTGCTGTCTATGGGCATTGGCGATGCGATCCTGGTCAACCGTGGCGGCGCTGTCTATGACGGCCGCACCGACCTCAACCCCGAGATCGCCGCTATGGCTAAGATCACCAACAAGAACAAGAAGCAGGGCACTCTGGCCGATGTGGTCAAGGGCGCTGATGTGTTCCTGGGCCTGTCTGCTCCTGGCGTGCTCACCGCCGAGATGGTGGCTACCATGAACAAGGACCCCATGGTCTTTGCCTGCGCCAACCCTGTGCCTGAGATCTATCCCGAAGAGGCCAAGAAGGGCGGCGCTGCCGTTATCGGCACCGGCCGCAGCGACTATCCCAACCAGATCAACAATGTTCTGGCCTTCCCTGGTGTGTTCCGTGGCGCTCTGGATGTGCGTGCCAGCGACATCAACGATGAGATGAAGGCCGCTGCTGCCTATGCCATCGCTGACATCGTTTCTCCCGAGGAGCTGAATCCCGACTACATCCTCCCCGCAGCTTTCGATCCCAGAGTGGCTCCCGCTGTGGCTAAGGCTGTGGCTGAAGCGGCTCGCAAGAGCGGCGTTGCCCGCATCTAGCACAGTGCCTGTGCACCCATACTGGCCGGTCGCCGATTTATGTGGATGAAGATGACTGTGTTTTTCGCCCGGCCGTTTGCCTGTGTGGGTGAAGTGAAAAATATTGAAAAATGCCTGAGAGTTAATCTCAGGCATTTTTTTGCACAAAGTATCCACAATACTTGTCCACAGGTTGTGGATAAAAAAACCGCCGGGCTAAACCGGCGGTTTTTTTGCATCTGGTTATCGCTATAAAGGGATGGTCATGCCGTCCAGCAAGCGCAGAATGGAAAGCACCAGCGTGGCGGCAAAACACAAAATGGCCAAGATGAAAAAGGTCTTGTAGTGCTTTTCTTTTTTCAGACAGATGCTGCCGATGAGAAAGCACAAAACACCCAGGGCCAAAGGGGTCAGTTCCATAAAATCAGAAAGAAAATCTTAGTTGATCTCTACTTTTTCGGCCTGCTCGGGGAAAAAGTCGTTGTCCAGGTCGTAGATGTTGTGGGTGGTGGAGTCGCGGAGCACCCGGCCTTCCAGAGAGTAGCAACGGATGAAGCGCTTGCCGTCCACAGTGGTCCAGTTTTCCGCATCCCAGGTGAGGTAGCCATCGCCATCGGTCTTCTTCTGGGCAAACTTCAGGTCGATCTGCCGGTTGTTGAGCATCAGATCGATCAGGCCCTTCCGGTCCACTTCCACTTCCTGCTTGTGGATCATATCATATGCTTTCATTGTTTTTCCTCCATCATCATTAAAGTGTGTAGCTTTATTATAGCATCCTTGTGGGATTTTGCAACCAACTCTGGGTGAGGGATCAGTTTTTGGCAGCCGTCTGGAGATAAGGGGCGGGAGTGGGTTCATCCTGGGTCAGGGCCTGCTCCACGCTCCAGTAAAAGGCCTTCTCCCCTGCTTGCTGTGAGATGCCGCTGCGGTCCATCATTTGCCGCACCGAGGGAGATACGCCGCAAAGGAACACTTGGGCCTGCTGGTTTTGCAGCTGGCGCAATAGATCCAGGAAAGCCTGAGCGCCGGAGATATCCATATAGGAGACACCCCGCATAGAAAAGATCACGCTGGAAAAACCGCTTACCTGCTGACCGATCTCTTCGATCATCTGGGTGTTGGAAAACAGGATGGAGCCGGTGATATAGACCACCCGGGCGTTTTCGGCCCGATGGGCCAGAAGGGCGTCAGGGGCGGCCAGGCGATGAGGAAGCACATCTTCGTAGTTGACCTGAAGTTCCGACTGCCGTACGGCCAGCAGCACCAGAGACACCACAATGCCCAGCAGAATGGCCACCGTCAGGTCAAAGAGGATGGTGGCTGCCATGGTAACCAGGAATTTCAGCATAGCGCCTTTGAATTTTTTGGAGAAAATGTAGCGGATGGTCTTCCACTCGTTCATCCGCCAGGCGGTGACCATCAGCACCCCAGCCAAGGCGCACAGAGGGATCTGCCCCATCACCGGTCCCAGGGCCAGCATGGAGATCAGCAGGAAAAGAGCGTGGAACACGCCGGTAAGCCGGGTGCGGGCGCCGGATTTTACCGCCACACTGGTACGGGCAATGGCTGCGGTGGCCGGGATACCGCCAAACAGCGGGGTGAGGATGTTGCCGATGCCCTGGGCCAGAAGCTCCCGGTCATTGTCCAGCTTGACGCCGGTCATCCGGCTGGCGCTGGCTCCGCAGAGAAGACTTTCCACCATGCCCAGAGCGGCAATGCTGATGGCCGGAGCCAGCAGCCCGCTCAGGGTATTCAGGTTCAGGGAAAGCAGGTCAAGCCGCTGGGGCAGCATGAGGGAGGAAGGGATCTCTCCCACGGTGTTCACAGGCAGATTCAGCACCATGGAAGCAGCTGTGGCCAGGATGATGGCAACCAGGGATGCAGGCACCACACTGTTCCACTTTTTCGGGAAAAACACCATGAAGAGCACCACGAAAACACCAATGGCCACAGCGGTCCAGTTGGGGTCAAAGCCGTGAGTAAAGTACCCTCCCACCTTTTGGATGGCAGAGCCTTCGATGGATGTGACACCGAAGAAGTTGTCCACCTGTCCCAGGGCGATGATCACAGCGATGCCCGAAGTAAAGCCGGTGATCACCGGCATGGGGATAAAGGCTGTGAGCCGTCCCAGCTTGAACAGCCCGGCGATCACCAGCAGCACGCCAGCCAGGAAGGTGGCCTGGAAAACACCGTTTAAACCATATTGGGCCACAACGGAAGTGAGAATGGCGGCCATGGCTCCTGTGGGGCCGGAGATCTGGTAAAAAGCCCCGCCCAGAAGGGCGATGATGGCACCGGCCACAATGGCGGTGAGCAGACCGGAAGCCGCCGAAGCGCCGCTGCTGACGCCGAAGGCCAGGGCCAGGGGCAGTGCCACCGCCGCCACCGTCAGACCGGCCATCACATCGGACAGCAGTCCTTTGGCATTGTAGCCTGCAAATTCCTTCTTTAGATCCTGTGCATACTTTTGCAGCATTTTGCTATTCCCCCCGGAATATGTTTTCTTTTCCCCCTGCAAACGGGAAAAAGTATAAAAATGCAAAGAAAGTATATCATGGCAGTGAACAAAGGGCAAGAAATTCCAGAAAAACAGGGATATTTTTTCAGTATGACAAAAAAATTCCCCAGGCGGAAAGCCGCCTGGGGATAATGATGCAGAGAAATTTGATTATTGAGCGTCAGCAAAGCGCACCAGCATGGTGGCGGCTTCGGCCCGGGTGACAGAATTGAGCGGATTCAGTTTGCCTTCGCTGCCCTGGAGCACGCCCAGACCCACACAGTATTCCATGGCATCCTGGGCCCAATCGGATACCGAGGCGCTGTCAGAGAAATCGGTGAGGGCCGAAGAAGGCTCTTTTGGCGCACCGCTGTATTGATGCAGCATATAGGCCAGCTCCTGCCGGGTTACCAGAGCGTTGGGGCCCATGGTGGTGCTGTCCATATTGGCCAGAATTCCCTTTTCATAGCACCAGATGGCGCCGCTTGTATACCACTGACCGGCAGGCACATCGGTAAAGGGATTGTCGATGGTCACCTGGGGAGAACCGGCCATACGGTAGAGAACCGTAGCCAGCATGCCTCGGGTCATGGTGCCGCTGGGGGTAAAGGTGTTGTTGCCAGTGCCGTTGAAATAGCCCCGTTTGACACAGGTGTTCACATAGTCCTTTGCCCAATGCCAGCGCATATCGGTGAAGGGGGTGTCATAGATGGTGGAGCCCACCAGGTCGTAAGCACACACCGAACGGTAGGAGGTGTTGAGGATGACCTCATATTCCCCATCGCCGTCCACATCCTTCACAGCGGGAGCCGCTTTGACGCCGTTGGTCTGATAAGCGCCCAGATAGCCGGGATATTCGGCAGGCAGCTGGGTGCGGGAAATCAGTTTCAGATCGCTGTCCAGAATATACAGCGAGCCGTTGACGCCGGTGTTTTCGCTGGTGGTGTCGTGGTTGGGATTGGTGATGCTGTCGGTCCAGGAGCCAAAGATGATCTCCTTCTTGCCGTCGCCGTTGATGTCCACGCAGGTGGGCTGGGCGGCATATTCGGCAATGGTGGAGGTGGTGGCCGGCAGAGTGAAGCTCTTCATGGTCTGATCCAGGGAGAAGCAATAGAGCTTGCCGTCAAAGGAATTGAACAGGATCTCCTTGTTGCCGTCTCCATCCAAATCGGCGGTGACAGGCTCGGGCAGCACAAAGGAGGAGCCGGAGTTTTGGCAGTCTTTGATGCGGGCGCCCAGGTTGATGGGAATGGTGGTCCAGTCAAAGCCCTTTTCGGTGTTCTGGTAGCGGGTGCGGTCGCCGTTGAAAACGGCCACGGACATGCACAGGCTGTCCAGCCAGAAGGCATTGGAGATGGAGTTGGTATCCATGACGATACCGGTGACCACCACTTCGTTTTTACCGTCGCCGTCCAGGTCGTCGATCACCGAACCGGCATGGCCGAATTCCATGCACAGACGCTCTTTCATATCCACTTTTCCCTGGTCGGTGTCCCAGCCCCGCTGGGCCACGGTCTTTTCATGGTCATAATCGATGTAGGTACGGATGGAGCCCCAGGGGCTGTCGCCGAAGGTTTCGGCGTCGGCCATGACGAGGGAGCCGTCCAGTTCAAAAGCCTGGATGCACCGGTTGTCGGTGGGAGCAATGATCTCCGGCAGGCCATCGCCATCGATGTCGCCGGTGGAAATGCCGTTGGCAAAGATGCCGTAGCTTTCCGCCTGATCCTGCTGGTCAGGAGAAAGCTGGGGCCAGTGAGGGAAAAGGACACCGTAGCAGTCATAGACCCACACAGAGGCTTCGGAGTTGACACCGGCGCCTACAACGATCTCGCAGGTGCCGTCGCCGTCAAAGTCGTCCACGGCCAGAGAACGGATAAAGCTGTTGACCTCAAGATACTTGGGCCATCCCTTTTTGAAATAGCCGTTGTGATCCAGCACAGAGATGAAATTCTTGTGGGTGGAGATGATTTCCACATAGCCGTCACCATCGATGTCTTTCACCACGGGAGAACACCAGGCGCCGGAATAGTGGGCAGCGGGTTCGCTGTTATAGGGGGTGGAGCGGTCTTTGCCGGAGTTTACCTGCCACAGAGTCTTGCCGCTCTGGGCATCGGTGACGGTAATGGCGAAGGATACGCTGACTACTTCGTCCCGGCCGTCCTTGTTGATGTCGGCTACCACCGGCTCAGCATAGTAAGCCAGGTTGGTGTATTTGGCATGGGCCGCGCCGGAATAGAGATATTTGGTTTTGACAGAGATAGACGAGGCGGCCTTGGCCGGAGAGGGGCACAGGGAAATGCAGAGCACTCCCGCCATGAGCCCGGCGATCAATCGGGAAAGGGCTTTTTTCACAGTACATTCCTCCTTATACTCTTTCCAAAAATTTAAAATCCCCTTCAATCAACAATATAAACAGAATCCCCGGTTTCGTCAAGGCGAGAACCGGGGGTTTATTTGTAAAAAACTTGATGGAGTCACTGGAGATGATTGCTTTCTTCTTTTCCAGTCGATCAATGAGAGGCGGGAGAGAAGGATTTTTCCTGATTTTTCTGGTGGGAGCGGGTGTACAGCAGCCATTTGCCGAAACCATAGCAGGTGTTGACCAGCATGGCTGCCACTGTGATCAGCATGATGTAGCTGCCCGAAATGACATACAAAGCGGTGTAGAGCAGCAGGGTGACAAACCAGGCATACCACTGCTCAGTATAGCGGAGCAGGAGCAAAATGCCATTGGCAATGCCGCAGGCGCTGGCCAGGGCATCAAGGAAGGAGTCTTCGGCTCCGGGAATCATCTGGATCAGCTGGCCCACCACAAGGCCAAAAACCAGAATGCCAATGATCACCAGAATATCCTGCTTCCAGCTCAGGCGCTTGACCACGGTCAGTTCCTGCTGGACTTCATCGGGATGGCGCTTCCAGCGCAGGAAGCTGATGATGTCGATGGGAATCCAGAAGGCCACAGTGATGATGGCGATGGTGTACCAGCCCAGAGCCACGCATAGCACCAGCTCGGGGATCTCGATGAAAAACAGATCCACCATAAAATTCAGTTTGCTTTGTTTGGAGATCAGAAGCTCGCACACCGGATTGGCCAGAACGGCAATCACCGAACAGACCACCACAAAGGAATTGGACATATCCTCCAGCATCATATCAGGCAGGAAAATGGTAAAGCCGATGGTCAGAAGCAGCACCACAGTGAGGTAGCCGATCTGGTAAGGGGTAAAACTTTTGAGAAATGCTTTGAACTGGGATGAAGTTTTCATAAAAAAGTCCTTTCTTTTTTAGTTTAAAGGGAAAGCCAGCGGCCCAACCGAGGGAAAGCCCGCAGGCAGTTTTGATAGTAAATGGCGTCAAAAGTTTCCGGCGGGAAAATCTTCTCAACGGTCTCGTCGTATTCGTCCAGTTGGCCAAGATTGAGAGGCGGACAGAAGTCCGTGCCATAGAGGAACTGCTTCCAGAGGTCCGGCTGGGACAAAAGGGCCTGACGAAAGGTGGTGATGGCCCCCTGGGGATCGTTTGCCTCTTTGGTGCCGGTTTCGTAGGCGCCGGATACATCGGTGAACAGGTTTTTATGCTGATGCAGAAGAGCGGCACACTCCATAAATCGGGGGTCGTCCATGTGAGCAATGATGAAGTTCACTTCTGGGAAACGCTGGGCTGCCTGAGCGATGTACTTGGCCTGGGAGCCTTCCATGTCATTTTCCGATGGAAGGATCAGAGAGCAGAGGCCGGTGTGGAAGGTCACCGCCAGCTGGTGCTGACGGGCAAATTCATAGATGGGGGTCATTTTTTCATCGCAGGCCCTTCCCTTCTGGTAGGTAAGGTAGACCTTGAGACCCACCACCTTCCACTCATCCAGATGGGGTTCCAGCTCGCTGAGCTGAGGCGGGATGGGGCGATGGAGATCCACACAGGGGCACAGAAACAGCCGGGGATCGGACAGCACTGTCTGGATACACTGGGAATTTTCCATCAGGTCAGGAGGAAACTGCATCACCAGAGCAAACCCTTGGGTGCGCTGGAAATATTCGTCCCGGATGGCCGGGGAGACGATGTGGGTGTGGCAATCGATTTTGGGGCGCACAGAAAACACCTTTCTTTTTTCCTTTTGCAGCAAAGGAGGAATGAGGAAACCGCAAAAAAAGAGCCTGGGGCAAACAATGCCAAGGCTCTTTTTGGTGCCGCTGACCGGGATCGAACCGGTACGGTCAAAAGACCGAGGGATTTTAAGTCCCTTGCGTCTGCCTGTTTCGCCACAGCGGCAGGAAGCGGAAACCAGGAATTAGTATAGCACGCCCCGCCCCTCTCCGTCAAGAATGGGGGGAAAACCAGCATCACAGGGCCTTTTGCCGGGATTTTGCTACAAATTTGTCCATGTCCA
>JAHZHY010000227.1:28889-40291 GCA_019420045.1 Clostridiales bacterium | reverse complement strand
TCCACAACGAAGCGCTCGTGCTCTCCCCGGCTGACGATCTCTTGCTCATCCTTCACTTCGATCTGAAAAACCAGGCGGCGGCCTTCCACTTCTTTCAGGCGGCAGGAAGCGGTCACAGTCATTCCCACTGGTGTGGGGGCCTCATGGGTGATGTTGACGCCGGTGCCCACGGTGGTCTGTCCCCTATCCAGATGATCCATCACACATTCATAGCAGGTATTTTCGATGATGGCCAGCAGCACCGGTGTGGCAAGAACCGGAACCAGCCCGGGCCGCAGGGCGCCAGCCGTCATGTTTTCTTCCACTTTTACCGTTGTCTCATGGGTCAGTCCTGTTTTCAGCATGGTGTTGTCTCCTTTTTGTGGTGTGTAAAGAAAGTATAGCAAAAATCCCTTTTTTCCACAACAAAACAGGGGAGGGTTTCCCCTCCCCTGTTAGGACCGGTCCCGGCTTTTGAAGATCAGCGCGCCGATCAAGGAAAAAACCACGGCAGCGGCAATGCCGCCGGCTGTGGCGGTGAGACCGCCGGTGAAGACCCCCAGAAATCCCCGCTGGGCGATGGCTTCCTTCACCCCTTCGGCCATGGTGTAGCCAAAGCCCAGAAGGGGCACGGTGGCTCCGGCCCCACCGAATTTTACCACCGGCTCATAAACACCGATGCCGGTGAGAATGACCCCCAGCACCACAAAGGTCACCAGAATCCGGCCGGGGGTCAGCTTGGTCCGGTCGATGAGCACCTGGCTGATGGCGCAGATCACCCCGGCGGTGAGAAAGGCTCTTACATATTCCATTTTTCATCGGCCTCCAAACAAACAAGATGACAGATCCCAGGGATACTTTGACCCTGGTTGCAGGAAGTGGGACTCAGAAGGGCGCCGGTGCCGCAGAACAGCACCTTGCGGAAAATCCCCTGTTCCATGGCTTTGAGGATATAGGAGCAAAGCACTGCCGCCGAACAGCCACAGCCCGAGCCGCCGGCATGGACATCCTGGCTGCCGTCATAGAGCAAAAGGCCGCAGTCGTCATAAGTGGGGCGCATATCGATGCCGTCCCTCTGAAACAGGTCGATGACGATCTGATGCCCCACCTTCCCCAGATCCCCTGTGACGATGAGATCATACTGGGAAGGTCCGGTGTGGGTGTCCTGGAAAAAGCGGCTGATAGTTTCGTAGGCCGACAGGGCCATGGCGGCGCCCATATTAGCTTGGCTGGTTACGCCAGGGTCGGCGATCCGGCCGGGGGTGGCGTGGGTGATGCGCACCCCCATGCCTCCTTTTTGCAGCACCACTGCCCCGGAGGCGGTGGCCGTCCACTGAGCCGTCTGGGGACGCTGGCCGCCGTATTCCAAAGGATAGCGGTATTGCCGCTCAGCGGAACAGAAGTGGGAAGAGGTGATGGCACAGGCCGTTTGCTCGAATCCGCTTTCCACCAGGCAGGAAGCCACCAGCAGCCCTTCCGCCATGGTGGAGCAGGCCCCATATAGCCCTAGAAAGGGCACATTGGTGGGCCGCAGGGCAAAGGTGGTACCAATGCACTGGTTGAGAAGATCGCCGCCCAGGATGCACCCCAGCTGGGAAGGGGGCAGATGGGCTTTGGAAAGGGCCCGCTCCAGGGCCATGGACATCATCCGGCTTTCTGCCTTTTCCCAGGTTTGTTCTCCAAAGGTGTTGTCGTCGCTGATATAGTCAAAATCTCGGGACAGAGGGCCTTCCCCTTCCTTTTTGCCCACCACCGAGGCATAGGCCAGCACCCGGGGCGGGTCCTGAAAGCAATAGGTGTTCCCTGTTTTTTTCATATTTCCACCCCCTTTACGCAAAAATATAATAGATCAGGCCGTAGATCACCGAAGCCGTCAGGCCGCAGGCCAGCACCGGCCCGGCAATGGTGAACATCTTGACGCAGGTGCCCAGCACCAGGCCTTCGGTTTTGTATTCCAGGGCCGGGGCGGCGATGGAATTGGCAAAGCCGGTGATGGGGACAATGGTGCCCGCTCCGGCGAATTTGGCGATTTTGGGATAGATGGCCAAATCGGTGAGCAGCACGCCCAGAAACACCAGGATGATGGAAAGAGATGCTCCGGCTGCCTTTTCATCCAGACCCTGGCTCAGTAGGAAATTGCGGATGAACTGGGCCAGGGTGCAGATGGCGCCCCCTGTGAGAAAGGCCAGAAAGGCGTCTTTCAGCAAAGGCGAGGGCGGGGAGGCTTTTTGATAAAGCTTTTTATATTCTTGGTTGGTGATATCCATGAAAAAACCCTTTCTGCCGGCGCACCGGCTCGTTTTCTTGCCGGTAGTATATGCCGGAAAAGGGCAATGATACAAAAAAAGTGGCCGTTGGCCACTTTTTTTGATGGTGATAAAGAATGGATTTTTATTGTTGGGCCCGGTGAAAAAGCTGTTTTACCTTTTCCAGCAGAAGAGGATGGGAAGAAAGGTCCGGGTCCTGCCGCAATACCTTTTGGGCCGCCTGCTGGGCATTTTGCAAAAGGGATACATCCTGGGACAGATCGGCGATCTTGAACTCCGGCAGGCCGTGCTGCCGGTCGCCGAAGAAGTCTCCCGGTCCCCGCAGCTTCAGATCGGCTTCGGCGATGCGGAAACCGTCATGGCACTTTGTCATCACCCGCAGCCGCTCCTGTGTTTTGGCGCTTTTGCTGGCTGACACCAGAACGCAATAGGACTGCCGGTCTCCCCGGCCCACCCGGCCCCGCAGCTGGTGGAGCTGGGACAGGCCGAACCGGTCGGCGTCCTCCACGATCATCAGGGAGGCCCGGGGCACATTGACGCCCACTTCGATCACGGTGGTGCTCACTAGTACCTGGATCTTTCCCTGGACGAAATCCTCCATCACCTGTTCCTTTTCCCGGCTTTTCAGCTTGCCGTGCATCAGGCCGATGGACACCTGGGGAATCCGCTGCTGCAGTGCTTTGGCATAGGCCACCGCCGATTGTCGTTCGTCCTCCCCTTCTTCGGTTTCGATGAGAGGACAGACGATGTACACCTGTCCCCCTTCCTGCACCTGTTTTTGGATAAAGGCATCCAGCCGAGGACGATAGCTTGGGGGAACGGCGTAGGTCTCCACCCGTTTGCGTCCCGGGGGCAGTTCGTCCAGCACCGACACCTGCAAATCGCCGTAGAGCATCAGGGCCAGGGTGCGGGGAATGGGCGTAGCGCTCATCACAAGGGAATGGGTGTCCGCCCCTTTGTCCCACAAAAGCTGCCGCTGCTGCACGCCGAAGCGGTGCTGCTCATCGGTGATGGTCAGGGCCGGACGGCAAAAGACCACATTGTTTTCGATGAGGGCATGGGTGCCGATGAGAACTGAGATCCCCCCTTGACGCAACTTTTCCAGCATGGTTTCCCGCTGCTTTTTGGGTGTGGAGCCGGTGAGCAGAGCGCAGGAGATGCCGCATTGCTCCATCAGGGGCTGGAGGGATTCGTAATGCTGCCGGGCCAGAAGCTCGGTGGGGGCCATCAGCGCCCCCTGCATTCCGTTTTTGGCAGCCAGCCACAGACAGGCGGCGGCCACCATGGTTTTGCCGCTGCCCACATCCCCCTGCACCAGGCGGCTCATCCGTTTGCCTCCTGTCATGTCGGCGAAGGCTTCGGCCACGGCCCGACGCTGGGCGCCGGTGGGAGAAAAAGGAAGAACCTGGTAGAATTCCTCTGGGGGATACCAGGTCAGCCCAATGCCCCGGGCGGTGATATTCTGCTGCCCCATCAGCTGCAAGCCGCAGGCAAACTGAAAGAACTCCTCAAAAATCACCCGTTTCCGGGCCTCTTCCAGAGCCTCCTGGTGGATGGGATAGTGGATGTTTTCATAGGCATAGCGGATGTGGCACAGGTCATATTGCTGGCGGATCTCCTCATCCAGGCTTTCGGTGAGCTCGTCGGTATACTGGATGGCCTGGGAGGTGGCCTGGAGCATCAGCGTGCGGGACAGCCCGCCGGTGAGACGGTAGACCGGCAGCAATCGCCCGGTGATCATCCCCCGCCCCGCCGGTTCAAATTGAGGATTGGTCAGCTGCTTTTTCAGCAGTGTTCCCTCCATTTTTCCGAAAAAGGCGTATTCCTCCCCTTGGTGCAGCTGAGAGCCCAGATAGGGCTGGTTAAAATATACCAGATCGATCTGGCCGCTTTCGTCAAAGGCCCGCAGTTTGGTGATACTCAGTCCTTTGCGGATCAGCCGGGTGGAAGGGGGTTGGGCCACGGTGGCCAGAATGCAGCAATTTTCCCCCACAGGGGCCTGAGCGATGGGATAAAAGCGGCTGCGGTCCTCATATTCCCTGGGAAAGTGTTCCAGGCAGTCTTTCAGGGTGAAAAGGCCCAGCTTGTGAAAAAGCTGGGCCTTTTTCTCCCCCACACCCCGCAGGGTGCGGATATCGTCTGTGAGATGGCTCATGGGAACACCTAGCTGTGATACTGGCGGTAGACTGCCACCACCAGGCCCAGGATCTGAGCGTCGTCCCCATCAATGGGCTCATAGGCAGGGTTTTCCGGCAGCAGGCGCACATGGCCATTGGATTTGTCCAGCCGCTTGACGGTGGCCTCGTCCTCCAGCATGGCCACCACGATGGCCTTTTGATCGGCGGTGTCCTGACGGCGGACGATCACATCGTCTCCATCCAGGATACCGGCTCCGATCATGCTGTCGCCCCGGACCCGCAGGGCAAAATATTCCCCGCTGTGGTATTCAAAGGGGATGTAGCCCAGAATATCCTCCTGCATCAGGATGGGCTGGCCGGCGGTAACCACTCCCAGCACCGGGATCTTTTTCACACCGGTGGGATGGTTTTTCAGGGTGATGGACCGGGTGCGGCCCTCACCTTTGTCCAAAAATCCCCCTTCCTGCAGGATCTTCAGATGGGAGTGGACGGTGGAGGGGGATCGGAGCCCCACCGCCTGGCAGATTTCCCGCACGGCGGGAGGATAGCCATTTTCATCGGTATAGCGGGAAATATAGTCCAGAATCTTCTGTCGCATGGGACTGAGTTTTTTCATGGGATCACCTCAAGGGATGGTCTATGGCATAGAATTGTATATAGTATACCATAAAACACAGGACAGGGCAAACATTTGTTCCGATATATGGCAAAAAAGCCTTGGGAGGCACAGGGAGTGCTGCTGCGGCATATGCTGTCATTGTAATGGCTTTGGGGCCTGGGACAGGACTGCCCTGGCTCCATCAAAAAGTTTCACGAGAAACAAGGAGGGATCCCTGTTGAAGGAGATCGATTGGAAACAAAAGACCGGCCGGGTCTCCGGAGAGGAGACGGAGGAAACCCCGCTCCTTCACCGGGTGCGCCGGGTGGTGCGGGTGCGGCCCGACGGCAGTTATGAGGAAAAGGAAGGGCGCCAGCAGGAGGTGCAGCAGTCCCTTCCCGAAAGCCCCCTTCTCCAATGGGCCAGAGAAAGCGGCCAGTGGGTGCCCGAGGGACTGAGCCTCAGTTGTCAGTGCCCTTCCGGACCGGAGAAAGAAGAGGACAAAGAGAATCGTCCCTGTATCCCCTGTCCTCCCTGCTCCTGTGAGCCCTGTTCCTGTTCTTGCATCTGTTCCTGGGATGCGCCTGCCCATGATTATCTCACCGGCGTGGACCCGGTGGTGGGGGGACAGCAAGGGGAAAAAGACACGGCGCTGAAGCTGGCCCTGGCTGCTCAGCAAGGGTTCAGTGCCTGCATGGAGGAAGAGGGCATCCGGTTGGAAAAGGGAGCCTATCTGGTGCTGCTCCAGGGCCGGGTCCAGGATTACCCCAGTGAAGAAGCCGGTCTTCAGCTGCTGCTGGACGGCCAGGCCGTGCCCGGAGGCCTTTGGCGGGGCAAGGAGACCGCATCCCTGGGGGCAATTCTGGCCACCCAAGGGGCTGTCCTCCAGGTGATCTGCCTGGAAGATGGCCTGTATCAGAATCTGTCCCTCACCGTGCTTCGGTTGGATGGCTGAGCCATGAAAATCTATGTGTATGCCATCTGCAAGGACGAAAAAGCCTTTGCAGACCGGTGGATGGATTCCATGTCAGAGGCTGATGGGGTCTATGTGCTGGACACAGGAAGCCAGGACGGCACTCCGGCCGCCCTGGCTTCCCGGGGGGCCTGGGTGGCCTGTCGGGAGATTGTCCCCTGGCGGTTTGACAAAGCACGGAATTTATCCCTGGACCTGGTGCCCGAGGATGCCGACCTGTGTGTCTGCACCGATCTGGATGAGGTGTTTGAAAAAGGCTGGCGAAAAAAGCTGGAACAGGCGGCTCTGACGCAGTCTTGCCCTCAATACCGGTGCCGTTTTGTGTGGAGCCATGGAGAAGATAGCAGAGAGGGCATGGTGTTCTGGCAAAACAAGATCCACCGCCGCCATGGTTTTGTCTGGCATTATCCGGTGCACGAAGTGCTGCAATGGCAGGGGGAAAAAGAATATGCCCTGGGGGATGCCGCTGGGGTGTGTCTGCACCATTGGCCCGATTCCCAAAAATCCCGGGGGCAGTATTTGCCCCTTTTGGAGCTGGCTGCCCGGGAAGAGCCGGGGGACCCCCGCTGCGCTCACTACCTGGGCCGGGAGTATATGTACCAGGGGGACTGGCACAAGGCCGAAGAGGAGCTTCTGCGCCATCTGGCACTCCCCCGCTCCACCTGGGAAGCGGAGCGGGCCGCTTCCATGCGCTATCTGGCCCGGTGCTGCCTGGAGACCGGGCGGCGGAAAGAAGCTCTGCGCTGGTTTTACCGGGCGGTGGCGGAAGCGCCCTCTTTGCGGGAGGGTTATGTGGAATGTGCCTGGTATTTTTCCCAAGAAGAGAATTGGCCTGGGGTGCTGCTGATGAGCCAAAGCGCCTTGGCCATTACTCAGCGGGACAAAACCTATATCAATGAAGACTTTGCCTGGGGCAGCGTGCCCTGGGATCTGGCTGCTCTGGCCTTCTGGCATCTGGGCCAGAAAGAGAAAGCCTGTTTCTATGGAGCCAGGGCCTTGGAAAAAGAGCCGGAAAACCAGAGATTGCAGCAGAATCTGGCCTTTTACCAAGGGGAGAAATAATATATTTTTCAAATTTTCTTTACAAACCGTCCACATCTTTTTTTCTGGGTGTGTTATTATGATATCAGCAACATACCTCTCTTTATTCCCCCCACAACAATAAAGAAGCAAAAGGGCGTCCGCTTAGGCGGGCGCCTTTTTGCGAGCGTGTCAAAAAAGTGGCCTCTGGCCACTTTTTTGAGTTTTGCAAGGGCCTGCGTGCAGCCGATTGGCCGCTAAAAGCGGTCAATCGGCCACACTTGCCCCTTGAGAAGTGCAAAAACCGGCGCACAGGTCGCCGGTTTTTGCGGATGGATGAAGGGTAGGGCAAACGGTCCTTTTTCGTATACTGGCTGTGAGAATTGTACGATTTTTTCCTTTGTATTTCGGTAAGTATGCCGCAGGAAAACTATGCTATAATAATACCGTGGCGAAGATCATGAGAAGGAGGAAAGATGTGAGTCCCTTATTGTTTTTGCTCTATTTTTTCAATGTGATGGCTGCAATTTCCATCCTGTTTTTCCGCAAAAAACAGGTGGGCAGCACATTGGCCTGGCTTTTGGTCTTCGCTTTTGTGCCCTGGTTGGGCTTTTTGCTTTATTTCTTTCTGGGCAGTACCCGAAAGCTGCGGCTCTTCCGCCGCCGGTTCCGGCCCAATCCCCGCCTGGCCGAATATGGCCCAAGCCCTGGGGAAAATGCCCGGGCTTTGCTCTCCGGCCAGTTCAATCTCAGCAGCCAGGGACGGGAGGGCTGCCGGGATCTGATGCTGCTTAACCTGCAGGGAGCGGGGGCCGTCTACACCCAGGGAAACAGCGCCCGGCTGCTGGTGGATGCAGAAAAAAAGTACGAAAGCCTGTTTCGGGACATCGAGGAAGCACAAGAGACCATCCATGTGCTGTATTTTATCTTCAAAACCCGGGATGAATGCGGCAGAAAGCTGCTGGATCTGCTGGTGCGAAAAGCACGGCAGGGTGTAAAGGTGCGGGTCATTTATGACACTCTGGGCTGTCTCAAAACCCACAGGGTGGATTTTGATCCTTTGATCCAGGCCGGCGGCATGGTGTATGGGTACCTCCCCTCCCCTTTGCGTACCGTTTTGCAGGTCAACTATCGGATGCACCGGAAAATGGTCATCATTGATGGAAAAGTGGCCTACACCGGCGGCATCAACATCGGCGATGATTACCTGGGGAAAGACAGACGGATTACCCCTTGGCGGGATACCTCGGTGCGGCTGACTGGGCCCTGTGTCCAGCAGGTACAGCGTCAGTTTATCCGGGACTGGGTTTTTCTGGATTCCCAGGCCGCCCGGCCCTATGTGGAGAAAATCGACTCTTCCCAAAGCCTGGAACAGTGCATGAAAGAGGAAAACACCGGACAAGTGGGCGTGCAGATCGTCTCTTCCGGGCCGGATAGCCTCTATCCCTATACCAAGGAAAGTTATCTGGGTATGATCACAAGGGCCCGTCGATATCTTTATATCCAGACCCCCTATTTTATCCCCGATGATACCCTTCTGACGGCGTTGCGCTGTGCCAGCCGGGCGGGAGTGGATGTGCGCCTGATGATCCCCGGAGTGCCGGACAAGGCCTATGCCTATCATGTGACCATGTGGCATGCCGGTGAATTGCTTCGCTGGGGCATTCCGGTGTACCGTTATCCCGGTTTTCTCCATGCCAAAACCTTTGTCATGGATGATATGGTGGCATCCATAGGCTCTACCAACCTGGATATCCGTTCCTTTGACCTGGATTATGAACTCAACGCCCTGGTCTATGACCGGGATTTTGCTTTGGAGTGCCGGAAGGTTTTTTTGCAGGATCAGGAAAAAAGCCGCCGCCTCACCAGAGAGGAATACCAGAGCCGCCCCCTGCCGGATAAGGTGAAAGCAGGGCTTCTGCGGCTGGTAGCCCCCTTGCTTTGATATTTCGGGATCATGGCCTTTGGCCTTGACCATAAAAAAACAATGAGAAGGAGACTTGGCGAAATGATTGCGATTACCAACGGAAAAATTGTGACAGTCACCGGCGAGACCTATGAAAACGGCACCGTGCTGGTGGAAAAGGGAAAAATCACCGCCGTGGGAGCCAATGTGGCTATTCCCGCCGATGCGGAAGTCATCGATGTGAAGGGCGGCTGGGTGACCCCTGGTTTCATCGACGCCCATACCCATATCTCCAACTTTAACGAACCCGATACCATGCCGGCCCTGTGCAAGGATGGCAACGAGATGAGCGATCCCATCACTCCCCAGGTGCGGGCCTCTGACGCCATCAACCCCTGTGATTATGCCATTGAAAAGGTGCGCAACGCCGGCTTTACCACCGTTTGCACTCTGCCTGGTTCGGCCAATGTGTGCGGCGGCACCGGCATTGTCTATAAGCTGCGGGGCCATACCGCCGAGGAAATGATCATCCCCGGCACCGAGCAGATGAAGTTCGCTCTGGGCGAGAATCCCAAGCGTGTCTATGGCACAAAGAACCAGATGCCCATGACCCGTATGGGTACAGCCGCTCTGCTGCGCCAGACCTTCTATGATGCCAAGAATTATTCCGATGCTCTGCTCAAGGCGGAGAAAGATCCCTCCAAGGCTCCCAAGCCCGACTTCAAGCTGGATGCTCTGGTGCCCGTCATGCGCCGGGAAATGAAGTGCCGTATCCATGCCCACCGGGCCGACGATATCTGCACGGCTATCCGCATCTGCAAGGAGTTTGATCTGGACTTCTCCATTGAGCATGCCACCGAGGGCTATAAGATCACCGATGTGCTCCAGAAGAACAATGTGACCTGTGTGGTAGGCCCTCATCTGTGGGGACCGGGCAAGCAGGAAACCCATGGCCTGAGCCTGCACACCCCCGCAGCGCTCCATGAAGCGGGCATCACTGTGTGCCTCACTGCCGACACAGGCTCCCAGACCCAGTTCCTCCCCGCCACCGTGGGCATCCTGATGGTCAATGGTCTGGATGAGCAGGCCGCCTTTGAAGGCGTTACCATCAATCCCGCCCGTCTGCTGGGTGTAGCGGACAAAGTGGGCAGCATCGAAGTGGGTAAGGATGCTGACCTGGCTGTGTTCAGCGGCCATCCCTTCAGCAGCCTGAGCAAGTGCATGATGACCATGATCGACGGCGTTGCCTATAACAAGAGCCTGTAAGATCTACATAAACAGAAAAACAGCCGGGATGCCCCGGCTGTTTTTTGTTGTGTTTGTTATGCCTGGACCGCTTTTTGTTGTTGGCGCTTCCGCAGGTAAAAAACCACAGCGAAAACTGCCCAGATCAGGTAGCCCCGCAGCATCATATAGCCGCTTTGCTTCAGGGGAGCTGTAACCATCTCCAACCCGCCGCCCATGATCAGGCAGGAGAAGATGTAGGTGCACAGATGGGCCAGCAAATAATAGGCCAGGGTGAGCCAGGGTTCCAGCTTGAAAAGCAGAGTCAACAGGGGCAGTGCCATAAAGAAATAGATCAGGTAGCCCCAGGAATTACCCACAAACCGGATGATCGGCTGCAAAAATTCGATTTTCGCCTCAATGGCTTCCACTTGAGCCTGGTTGCGCAGGGAGGGAAGCTGTTCCCGTAGGGAACTGGTATACTGAGTAAGCAGTCCTTGCCCTACTTCCAGCACCGTCCACAATACCACCAGAGCACAGAGGACGATGAGAGTCCATTTATGTTTTCTGACGAAGGTCATAGTGATCCCCCTTTCTCTTCATAGGTAGCATAAATTGGTTATATATATTTTATCATACTGCCAAAGAAAAGGAATAGGCAATATTTACAAATCGGAGTCATGGAATTTGGACAGAAAAAAGGGCCGGCAAATACCGGCCCTTTTGGGGGATCAGGGAGTGGCGGCTCGCCGCCCGGCCCTTTTGAAATTATTCTTTCTTTTCGGGGATATCCAGAGCGATGCTCAGTTCCTTCAGCTGTTTTTCGTCCACAGGAGAAGGACAATGCATCATCAGGTCGCTGGCGTTCTGCACCTTGGGGAAGGCGATCACATCCCGGATGCTGTCCCGTCCGGCCATGAGCATCACCAGCCGATCCAGGCCATAGGCCAGGCCGCCGTGAGGAGGTGCGCCATAGCGGAAGGCTTCGATCATGTGGCCGAAACGCTCCTGGATGTCGGCTTCTTCAAAGCCCAGGGCTTTAAACATCCGCTGCTGCACATCGCTGCGGTGGATACGGATGGAACCGCCGCCCAGCTCGGTGCCATTGAGCACGATGTCATAGGCCTTGGCCCGCATGGCGATGGGGTTTTGTTCAAACAAGGGCAGATCCTCGTCCTTGGGAGCGGTGAAGGGATGATGCTTGGCATAAAGCCGCTTATTTCCTTCGTCGTCCTCACCGTACTCGAAGAGGGGGAAGTCGGTGACCCACAGCAGCTTGTAGACCCCTTCGGGGATG
>JAHZHY010000227.1:7868-28879 GCA_019420045.1 Clostridiales bacterium | reverse complement strand
CGGGCCACTTCGCACCGGAGCATACCCAGGGCATTGAGGGCAGTCTCGGTATCGGCGTCGGCCACGATGAGCACCAGGTCGCCCTTCCCTGCTCCAGCCTTCGCCAACAGAGCCTCCATGGTCTCGGGTTTCAGGAACTTGGCAAAGGAAGAACTCAGCTCGCCCTTTTCGTTGACCTTGGCCCAGGCCAGGCCCTTCACCCGATAGGTCTTGACGAACTCCGTGAGGCTGTCGATCTCCTTGCGGCTGAATTTGGCGCCGCCTTCGATCTTGATGCCCCGCACAGTGCCGCCCTGCTCCAATGCGCCGTCAAAGACGCCGAAGCCGCAGCTCTTCACTGTTTCCGACAGATCAAAGATCTCATAGCCGAAGCGCAGGTCGGGCTTGTCGGAGCCGAAGCGCTCCATGGCCTCCTGGTAGGGCAGGCGCTGAATGGGCAGCGTGATGTCCACATCCAGCACTTCTTTAAACACCCGCTGGAGGAAGCCTTCGTTGACGGCCATCACATCTTCCTGATCCACAAAGGACATCTCCAGGTCAATCTGGGTGAATTCCGGCTGACGGTCGGCACGCAGGTCCTCGTCCCGGAAGCAGCGGACGATCTGGATATACCGGTCAAAGCCGGAGAGCATCAGCAGCTGCTTGTACTGCTGGGGGGACTGGGGCAGAGCGTAGAACTCGCCGGGATGCACTCGGGAAGGCACCAGATAGTCCCGGGCCCCCTCGGGGGTGGACTTGGTGAGCATGGGGGTTTCGATTTCCAGGAAGCCCTGCTCGTCAAAATACTGCCGGGCCACATGGGCGATCTTGTGGCGCAGAGCCAGGGACTTCTGCAAAGAGGGACGGCGCAGGTCCAGATAACGGTATTTCAGACGCAGGGCGTCGTTGACCGTGGCCTCGTCGCTGATTTCAAAGGGCGGGGTGTCGGCCTTTTCGTAGATCTCCAGGCTGTCGGCCAGGATCTCAATGCGGCCGGTGGGGATCTTGTCGTTGATGGAAGAGCGCTGACGCACCACGCCTTCGATTTTCAGAGTGTATTCCGAACGAACGGTGAAGGCCAGGTCAAACAGCTCTTTGTTGTCGGCTTCGTCAAAGACGCACTGGACAATGCCTTCCCGATCCCGCAGGTCGATGAAGATCAGGCCGCCCAGGTCCCGCATACGGGCGCACCAGCCGCAGACGGTGACCCGCTGCCCGATGTGCTCTTCCCGCAGGGAGCCGCAGTAATGCCGTTGAGGGTTGAGAAAAATCGACATAAAAACATCTCCTTCTGATGGTAATTGTTTATTCTTCCGGACGGATGGGCTTGCCCTCGCTGAGAAGGGCGATTTTGGAAAGCAGCCAGCCCGCGGCCTGCTCCTGGGGAATGGTCTCCTGCTCCCCTGTCCGCATGTTCTTGATGGAAACGGCGGCGGCATTGACCTCATCCTCGCCCAGGAAGAGGACAAAGGGCACTTTCAGCTTGTCCGCATAGCTCATCTTGGCTTTGAATTTCTTCTGTTCGGTGTAAAGCTGGGTGCGGATGTTTGCCTGCCGCAGCTGGGTGGCCAGGGAGATAGCCGGGCTAAGGTCCTCGGTCATGGGCAGGATCAGCACATCCGCCGGGGCGGTGAGCAGCTGGTCATTCAAAAGACCCTGCTCTTCCAGCACATAGAACAGCCGGGTCAGGCCGATGGAAATGCCAACGCCGGGCAGCTGTTTGTCGGTGTAGAACTCCGCCAGGTTGTCATAGCGGCCGCCGGAGCAGATGGAGCCGATCTCCGGATGCCGGGTCATCTGGGTCTCGTAGACGGTGCCGGTGTAGTAGTCCAGGCCCCGGGCGATGGTCAGGTCCACTTTGAAGTGGGTTTCCGGTACGCCGAAGTCTCCCATGTGGCGCACCACCTGGGAAAGCTCCTGGATGCCGGTGTCCAGCAGTTCGTTCTGGCCCTTCAGCTTTTCCAGCGCTTCCATGGGATCGGCGCTTTCCAGCACTTCCAGCAGCTTGGAAGCGGCATCTTCCGCCACAGCAAACTCGCCGGTGAGCACTTCCAGCACCTTTTCTTTTCCGATCTTCTCCAGCTTGTCGATAGTGCGCATCACATCGGTGGCCTTGTCCCCCAGCCCCAGCAGATCAAACAGACCGCTGAGCACCTTCCGGTTGTTCAGCCGGATCTGGAAATCTTCAAGGCCCAGGGCGGTGAAGGTGCGGTAGATCACCGAGGGGATCTCGGCTTCGCACAGAATATCCAGCTTGCCGTCACCGATGATGTCGATATCCGCCTGGTAAAACTCCCGGAAGCGTCCACGCTGGGGCCGCTCGCCCCGGTAGACCTTGCCGATCTGGTACCGGCGGAAGGGAAATGCCAGGTCATTATAGTGAAGGGCCACATATTTGGCCAGGGGTACGGTGAGATCAAAGCGGAGAGCCAGATCGCTGTCCCCTTTCTGGAAGCGGTAGATCTGTTTTTCGGTCTCGCCGCCGCCCTTTGCCAGCAGCACTTCGGCGGCCTCGATCACCGGCGTATCCAGGCCGGTGAAGCCATACAGCTCATAGCTTTGGCGCAGAATGTCCATCATCCAGTTCATCTGGGCCTGCCGGTGAGGCAGAAGCTCCATAAAACCGGAAAGAGTGCGGGGTTTCATTTTGCTCATAGTCCTTCTCCTGTTCTTTTGAGAGAAATAGAAATAAAAAAACGCCTTCGTCCCTCACATGGGACGAAAGCGCAGTCTTTCGTGGTGCCACCCAATTTCGGCGGAAAACCGCCCTTTTGATGCCTCAAGGGTGCGGGAGGCTGCCGCAGGCGTCTCCGCCCGCCGTTCCGGCGCTGTCTTCCCCGGGTCCTTTCCGCAAAACGCTTTCAGCCAGGGCGTTTCTCTCTGCTGCGGCGGTGACCGGCTACTAAGTCGCCTTCATCACGGTGCTTGGAGATATTCTATCCTTTTTGCAGGGGAAAGTCAAGAGCCGGAAGAGAAGCATTGTTGAAAGAAAATGGAGGATATGGTAATATGATTGCACAATGAAACAGAAAGGAAGATGCTTGATGAAAAGACCCTTGCGTATACTGGGCCGCCGGATGACGGCACTTCTGGCTGCTATGGTGTTGCTGGCCGGTGTGCTGCCGGTGCAGGCCGCAGGACTCCAGATGCCCGCAGCCAAAAAGGCACAGATGGAAGTGCCCTCCGATTGGCTGTCGGTGAATGTGTATTCCTCCCTCAAGGATGTGAAGGCGGAGGATGTGAAGGTCACCGTCACCTATGACGGCTACCTGGGCAGCCTGAAGGCCTCCGATCTGGGGCTGGAGGGAGATGGAGAGGTTCCCGTGCTCAAGGAGGGCTCCCATGTCCAGTTCCAGATCCAGCATAAAAACCCCATGACCTACTATAATTTCTGTTATGACGGCATCGTTCTGCCGGAAGATGCGCAGCCCATGGGCTGGGATGACTGCGGCGGCGGTCAGATCTATTACGGATCGGACAGCGAGGGCAGCTTCCCCATCCAGGTCTATGGAACAGGAAAGGAAAACCACAGCACGGCCCAGGCCGCCGGTATTGTCAACATGGAAGAGTTCGGCACCTATCTGGGAAATGGCACCTACTCCTATTCGGCTGTCAACGGCCTGGTGGACTATGCCTTCCACAGCCAGGAGGCCCGGGACGCAGACGGCAATTACCAGTATAACGACTACACCATCAACTATGCACTGGGCGCGGCTCTGACCATCAATGAGCAGCAGGTGGAAGAGATGGAAAAGACCGGCACCATGACCTTCCTGGCCGGAACCCCTGCGGAGTACAAGATGGCCTATCCCGGCCTGAAGGAGCTGCTGAGCAACACAGAGAACGCTCCCTCCTTCTGGGCGGAAAAGGAAGTGGCGGCGGCCAAGGAGGCCGGTCTGGTTCCCGCTCTGGTGGATGACCCCGCCTATCAGGACAGCACCACCCGGGAGCAGTTTGCCCAGCTGATCGTCCAGATGATCACCGTGGCCACCGGCAAGGAAATGGAAGCCGCCCCGGCCGATACATTCCAGGACACCGACAGCGAAGCGGTGTGCAAGGCTTACCAGGCCGGCATCATCAACGGCATGGGCGACGGCATCTTTGCTCCCAAGCAGACTATGACAAGAGAGCAGATGGCCACCATGATCCATCGGGCCATCTGTTATATCGAAAAGGAAACCGGCGTCAAGCTGCTGACCAAACCGGCTGTAATCCAGGGCTATACCGATGAGAACCAGGTATCCGACTGGGCCGCAGAAGGCATGAAGGCACTGGTGGCCAATGGCATTATCAATGGCACATCGGACACCACCCTGGCCCCCCGAGACCCCTGCACCGTGGAGCAAGGCATCCTGCTTCTGTACCGTCTTTATGAAAAGATCTGATTTCTGTTAAAAATGCCCCGGTCATAGGCCGGGGCATTTTTTATTTCCCTGGTTGATAAAAAATTTCAGATCTGATAAAATAAAGCCACAAAATCACAGAGAGGGGTGCAAGGAATGAAGAAGATGGACAAGCGGAAGAGGGTCCGGTGGATTGCCGCTCTGGTGGTGCTGCTTTTGCTCCTTGCACTCTATGTGCCCCGCCCGTTGTTTTTAAAGGGACAGCAGGTGGATACCATCTTGTACCGGGCCCCGGAGTGGGATACGCTCCATGTTTATTACCCCATTCAGGGTGAGGAACAGGAACTTCCTCAGGATGCTTTGGAGAGTATTCTGAAAAAAACCTGGGTTGTTCCCCATTTTCTGCCCTTTGAGAGGCCGAAAACATTTCCCCAAGGAGCCGTGACCTATATGCTCACTCTGGAGGGGGGTCGGACCATTCTTCTGGGTGAAATGAACCGGCTGGAAACCGATGTGGTTGGAAGTTACTGCCGCTATTACACCATCCTCAACGAAGATGAGCTGATGGAAGAACTCAACGACCTGCTCAAGCCGGAGGAAATGGAAAACATGCCCTCCGTTGTGGCGGGTGAAGTGGATGAATAACAAAAAACGCCGCCTGTTATCAGGCGGCATTTTTTGTTATTTGTTGTTTTTGGGATTGACGATATCACGCCAGGCCAGGTCGCCCCGGATCAGGCCCTGGATGAGCACTTCCGCCGTGGCCACATTGGTGGCAAAGGGGATATTGTTCATGTCGCACAGACGCTGCAGGTTGGTGAAATCGGAATCGCCGCTGTATTTGTCCAGAGGGTCCCGGAAAATCAGCACCATGTCCAGCTCGTTGTAGGCCGCCCGGGCGGCCACCTGCTCATCGCCGCCGCTGATGCCGGGCAGCAGGCAGTTGACCTTCAGCCCTGTGGCTTCCATGATCAGCTTTCCGGTGGTACCGGTGGCGCACAGCTCATGCTGGGAGAGGATGCCGCAATAGGCGATGCAGAACTGAACCATCAGCTCTTTTTTTCTGTTTTGCGCAATGATGGCGATATTCATAATCTATTCTCACTCCGTTTCTCCGATCTGTATGGAAAGCCGGGAGATCCCGGCCCTTTGTTCAAAGTTTCATCAGCCGCACCTTTTCCCCCTTCAGGCGGCGGGCGATGTTCTGATAGGCGGTGACAGCCGGGCCTTCGGAATAGAGCATCAGCACCTTTCCGGCGTTGCCACAGGCGATGATATCCCGGTCCTCGGGCACCACCCCCAAAAGACCCAGGCCGGAAAGGTCCATGGCCCGGTCGATGTTTACCATATCCCCCTGTTCGATCATTCCCGGACGCACCCGGTTGACCACGATGCGAACATTGTCCATCTTTTCCCGGTAGAAGATCTGAGCAGCTTGCTCGGCTCCCCGCAGGGAGGTGTAATCCGGGGTGGACACAATCACTGCCCGGTCTCCCCCGGCGGCAAAATAGGAAATGGTGTCAGGAAGCCCCGCAGGGCAATCCACAATGGTATAGGTAAAATGGGCCCGGCAATTCTGGAGAAAGGCGGCCACTTTTTCTTTGGTGACACAGCTTTCCAGTTTGCTGGAGGCCGGGGCGGTGAGCACCCGCAGGTTTTTGACAATGGGATGCTTGACGGCCGCTTCCTTCAGGGAAGCCCGCCCGGCGATCACATCGGAAAAGGAAAACAGCAGCTGGTCGGTCATACCCAAAACGATATCCAGGTTCCGCAAACCGCTGTCGGCATCCACCAGCAGCACTTTTTCTCCCAGGGCGCACAGAGCCACCGCTGTGCCGCAGCAAAAGGAGGTTTTACCCGTCCCTCCCTTGCCGGAGGCCGTGATGATCACCGTTCCCACCGAAGAACATCTCCTTCCCGTTTGAGCTCCGCCGGTTTTGCCGGCGGAGCGTTCTCCCCATAGTGATTTTATTATACTGTATCAGATGCCGGCATGCAATGGAAAATCAATCGTGGTAGCGTAGAAAATCAGTAAATCAGCGTGTTTTCCTGAGGCGCCGGGTCGGGATTGGTCTGTTTGCCGAAATAGGCGTCATAGATATCCCGGACGATGGGGGCCACATTGCCGCCGCTGCCGCCGTGCTCCACCAGGACGAATACGGCGATCTGGGGATCGTCATAGGGAGCAAAGGAAATAAAGACACCGTGGGCCGATTGGCTCTTGCTGGCGGTGGTCTGGGCCGAACCGGTTTTGCCGCCTACGGCAATGGGATAATCCCGGAAGACACTGGCGGCGGTACCGTCGTCGGTAACCACGCCCCGCATGCCTTCCTTGATGGCTTCAATGGTGCTTTCGGAGATATCCATCTCGGCCAGGACTTCCGGTTCGTATTCTTCCACTACCTGGGTGTAATCGTAGCTTACCACCTGCTTGAGGAAGTGGGGACGGTACCGGGTGCCGCCGTTGAGGATGGTGGCCATATAGTTTGCCATCTGGATGGGGGTGAATTGCTGTTCACTCTGGCCGATGGCGGCCTGCAGGGTTTCGCCGGGCCACCAGGTCTCACCGTTTTTCTCTCGGCTTTCCGGACCGGCCAGGTTGCCTGCCACTTCGCCGGGCAGTTCCACACCGGTTTTTTCGCCCAGGCCCAGCTGTTTGGCATAATAGTTCAGAGTGTCGATGCCCATGAGCCGGGAGGCTTCATAGAAGAAGTAGTTGCAGGAATACTTCAAAGCGCCGCTCACATCCAAAAGACCGTGGGTGCCCCGCTTGTCGTTCCAGATCCAGCAGGCCGGAGTATAGCCGCTGGAGGCATAGTAGGTATAAACGCCTTCGTCCCGGATCTTGGTGGAGGTGGTGACGGTGCCGCTTTCCAAAGCGGCCAGGGCGGTCACCGGTTTGAAGGTGGAACCAGGAGGATAGGCGCCCATAATGGCCCGGTTGAACATGGGTTTCAGAGGGTCGTCATAGAGCATCTGATAATCCTGGTTGAAGGTGGCCAGATTGTAGGTGGGATAAGAGGCACAGGCCAGGATGCCGCCGGTGTCGATGTCGATGACCACTGCGGCGCCGCCTTCCACATCCCAGCCGCTGCTGTGATTGCGCTGACCCCGTTCTTTGATGGACTGGATGGTGCTGGCCAGGGACTCTTCGGCCACAGCCTGCAAATCCAGATCCAGTGTCAGGATCACATTGCTTCCCGGCTGAGGTTCCTTGGTCTCGGTTTCATTGATGATGTCCCCATTGATGTTGGTTTCCACCGCTTTTTCTCCGTCAATGCCCCGGAGATAGGATTCATAGGCTTTTTCCAGGCCGTCTTTGCCAATGGTGTCGTTGAGGCCATAGCCCTGGCTTTTCAGCTCCTCGTACTCTTCCCGGTAGATCTTTCCTACCCGGCCCAGTACATGGGAGGCATAAGTGGTGTCATACTGGCGCACATTGTCCACTGTGATGGTAACGCCGGGCATTTGGCTGCTCCGCTCTTCCACCAAGGATACCGTCTCCACATCCACCTGACTGGCAAAGGTGTACAGGTTGTTGTAGGAGGAAAATTGCTGCTGATCCATTTCATACCGGACACCGGCGATGAGGCGGGCCTGGGCGTCGGAGAGGGAGGGATCGATGTCGTATTTTTCCCGCAGCAGCTCCATCAGTTCCGGAGCCGACAGATCTTCCAGTGTACGGACGATGTAGTCGGGTACAGCCTGTTCGGCTACGGCGCTGAGGGCCTGGAGGGCCGTGTGTACCGCCTGTTCATCAGTGTCCGCATCTTTCTTGAGTTTTTTGTCTGCGGCTTCTTTCAGTTTTTCCTTTTCCACCGGAATGCGCCACCGCTTCTCGTTGTCCTCAATGAAAGAACGGAGGTTCTTGGCTGTGTCTTCTTCGTAAGAGGCAAAGGTATAGGCAAAGGGAGCATCCGTTGTGATAGGAAGGGTGTCATAATGCTCGATGCCCGCCTGCTGGGTGATGGCGCAGATGTCCAGAATCACCTGGTTCTGTTCTTCTTTTTCCCAGGAATAATAATCGAAGGAGATGGAAAAGCCCAGGGTGTTGGACACCAGCGGCCGGCCGTAGCAATCCAGGATTTCTCCCCGGGAGGCCGGCTGGTCATAGGCGCGCAGGATCTTCCGCTGGGCTTTTTCCCGATAGGAGGCGCCGTTGACGATCTGCAGATCCACAAGGCGCAGCACCATCAGGCCCAAGGCTACCACCAGAAAACCACTGAGCAGGGCCATTCGTTTCAGTTGACTTCTTCGGTTCATAGACGATCCTCTCCGGGGGATGGGTCATTCCTCAGCCGTAAAGCGGGAATGGATGTGTTTGACGATCAGATAGACCACAAGGGAAAAAGGAAGGGACAGCAGAAGGCTCTTCCCCGCCGTCAGCAATAACCCTGGGGAATGGGCTTCATAAACCAGGGCGTAAAAGAAGAAAAAGGACAAAAGGGTTTTGAACAGGGAAAGAAAAATGCCGCACATCAGCAGCGTGGGGAACACTCTGCGCATATAGCGGGAGGCAAAAAAGCCTGCGCCCAAACAGCCCAGGCTGTAATACATGGATAAAAGAGCTTCGGGGGCCGCAGAATTCACCGACAGAAGAATTCCCCCGGCAAAGCCGAAGATGGCTCCCACATAGGGCCCTTCAAACAGGGCTACAGCCGCAAAAAGGAAAGGAAGCACATCGGGGGAGGCCTCCCACAAAATGAGCCGTGTGCCCCGGGAAAACTGGAGCAAAAAGCACACAAGCACCAACAGGGCATACAGAGCCATCCGGCAGCGAAAATTTTTTCTTTCTTGCATGGCTTACTCCGTGATGTCAAAGGACTTGATGATATACACCTTTTTCAAAGAATCCAGCTGGACGGCCGGCTTCACTTTGGCATAGGTGGAAATGCCGTGGCTTTCGGGCAGCACTTCGGTGATGGTGCCGATGAGCAGGCCCTTGGGGAAGATGCCGCCGTAACCTGAGGTCTCCACCGTGTCTCCCACCAGCACATCGCTGTCGTTTTTCAGGTAGGACAGGCGCAGAAGCCCGTCTTCCGCCAGGTCATAGCTGCCCTGGGCCACCACCACTTCCCGGGTGCGGGAGATGACAGCGCCCATTTTCAGGGAGATATCGGTCACCGGTTTGACCTCGCAGAAGTTATAGCCCACGCTGGACACATACCCTACCAGGCCGTCTCCTGTGACCACGGCGTCGTTGACTTCGATGTCGTCCTTTTCTCCCCTGCTAAGGGTGTAGGTGGTGGAGACGCCGTCGCTGGAAAGGCCGATCACCTCGGCCAGCTCATATTCAAACTGGGAGTTTTTCCGGCGCAGTCCGGCCAGCTCCCGCAGATAGGTGTTTTCGTCGATGGCGGCGTAATATTCCCGCTCCTTCTGTTCCAGCTCCTGCACCCGCTTTTCCAGCTCCTGGTTTTCCTCCACCAGGCTGTCATAGCGGTAGAAATAGCCGAACACATCGCTGACGAAATTCCCGGCCCGGGTCAAAGCCTGCTGCACCGGGGTCACCAGCACACCGGTGCCGTTTGTCAGGAAGGTGAGCCTTCCTGTGGCCAGGTTGAACCCCAACAACACCGAGGAGCACAAAAACAGGGCCAAAGCCCAGCAAAATAATTTGGAAGAAAAAAGTTTCATGTTCTGCGGCACCTCACGCCGGATCGTCTGACAGGGGCCCGCGGCCCCCTTCACCCGCCCAGGGAAGCCCCATTTCCGAAAACAGTCGGGCAAGGGGCGCCAGAGGCAGGCCTACTACATTATAAAAATCTCCTTCCACCCGCTGCACCAACAGAGCGCCTTTGCCCTGGATGCCGTAGGAACCGGCCTTGTCCATGGGCTCGCCGGTGGAAAGGTACCAATCGATCATTTCCCGGGACAGGGGATAAAAGGTCACCGCCGTCTCTTCCCAGTGAGTCAGGGTACGGCTGTGGCTCATCAGCACCATGCCGGTGCACACCTTGTGGGTGCGGCCCGAGAGCATTTCCAGCATCTGCCGGGCCTGCTCCGGCGTTTCCGGTTTGCCCAGAATGGTGTTTTCCAGGCAGACCACGGTGTCGGCAGCCAGCACCACATCCTCTTCCCCGGCTTCAGCCAAAGCGCTGCGGGCCTTCTGTAAAGCGATTTGGGTGACATAATCCTGAGGAAGGGCGGCGTCGCTCACTTCCTCACAGTTTTGCGGACGAACATCAAAAGAGAGCCCCAACCCCTGCAGCAGCTGCCGGCGGCGGGGGGAGGCGGAAGCCAGAATCAGCATAGATCCTCCTTAATTTCGGCCGGTGGAGCCGAAACCACCAGTACCCCGTTCTGTGGGATCCAGGGTTTCACAGGGCATGGGTTCGGTCTGCACCACCGGCACCACCATCAGCTGGGCGATCCGGTCGCCGTCCCGCACAGTGATGGGAGAAGAAGAAAGATTGACAACGCTGCACAAAATCTCTCCCCGGTAGTCGGTGTCGATGAGCCCTACTCCGTTGGCCAGCGTCAGCCCCTGGCGGGTGGCAAGGCCGCTGCGGGCAAGCACCAGCCCGGCATGGAGGGGGGGCAGCTGGATAGCGATACCCGTGGGGATGGCGGCCCGCTCCATAGGCTGCAGGGTCATGGGCTCCAGAAGAAAAGCCCGCAGATCCATGGCGCAGGAGCCGGGGGTGGCATATTGGGGCACGGGGGCCAGCCGGCCCATTTTATCAGGGATACATTGTATTTTTAGTGTTTCCATAGTACTCCTATCTTAACGCATCAGACAGACAATTTGGCGAACAAAAAGAAAATTTTTATGGATTTATTCCACACCCCGGTAATAAAGTCCCCGGGTGAAACGCCCTTCCATGGCCAGACCCTGGTCGTAGCGGCGGGCCACAGTGGCACACTCCTGGGTGCTTTCGGTGGTGAAGCACAGGCGAACATGGCGCAGGCCCAGACGGGTATAATCCTTCTTTTTGTCGCTGAGCATCACCGGCTCACTGTTATAAAGGGTGTTGCGGCATCCCGGCTCGGGAAAGAGGGGGAACTGGCGGCCGGTCTTGTCCGAAAGAAAATGCTGTTTTTCCTTGCAGGCGCATTTTCCCGCTCCCCGGCGGATGGCGCAGTTTTCAAAGATCATCAGAGGAAGACGGCCGTAGACGATGGCTTCGCAGGGCAAAGCCTTGCTCACATCCCGCATCTGGGGGAAGGTCATTTCAAAGGACAATGTGGCGCTTTGCAGCCCCTGGGCCTTCAGTTCCTTCAAGGCCTGGGAATTCATGATGTTCAGCCCGAAATCACCCCGCAGGGCAAAACCGCTTTCTTTCAGTAGGGCGGCGTGGCCCACATTGGAGCACACCACCTGGCCGATCCCCGCCTTTTTGCACTGGCGCAGCATTTCCAGGAAAGGAGGCCACTGGCTGTCAAACATGATTCGAGGCAGAACCGGGGCCACCTGGATGCCCTTTTCCTGTTGCAGGGCGATGCACTCCGGCAGATGCCGGGCGCACTCCTCCAAAGGCAGATACACATAGTCCGGATGCAGAACAAGAAGAGGGGCGGAAAGCTGATCAAACCGCTGGACCTGGAAAATCAGGCCGGGCTCTCCCTGGTGTTCCAGACGCCGGGGACCGGGCTGCCACTCCCCTTCCCTCCGCCGGGGCGGCCGGCGGCGCAGCGAGGTGAGGCCGTCCAGGCACTGGCGGCGCATGGCGTTGATGGTGCTGGCCGGGATGCGCAGCATGGGGTCCAGAGTAATGTCCATCTTTTCCGGATAAAACACTGTGCCGCCGGTTTTGGACAGGTTCCGGGCCACTTCTTCCTGGGTGGTGGCCCGGGAAATGGCCCGTTCCGCCATGGGGGCCTGGGCTTCATAGGAGAAGCCGTCTCCATCGGTGACGGTCAGCTTCATTTCCCGCCCTTCCAGAGCGGTAAAGGACAGATGAATGGGCACCCGGGGATTTTCCTTCCCTTCATAGAGCTGGCGGGCCTGGGCGTAAACACCCCGGGCCGCCCGGGCGTCCTCTTCCCGGCGGACCCCAAACATCTGGGAGCCGGTTTTCCCTGTATAATACCCGTCGGTAAAGCCGCTGCGGGAGAAAACCTGTTCCAGCTGCTGCATTTCCTCCTGGGTGGGAGCTCTTCCCTGCTGGATGGCTCTTTTGTAGATGCTGGACACCAGGGCGGTGTATTCCGGCCGCTTCATCCGGCCTTCGATCTTGACGCAGGCCACCCCCGCCTGTTCCAGCTCCTGCAGATGGGTGCAAAGGGACAGATCCTTCAGGCTGAGCCAGGGGGCGGGCTTCCCGCCGTCAAAGCCATAGGCCATGCGGCAGGGCTGGGCGCACAGGCCCCGGTTGCCGCTGCGGCCGCCGATGGCGGCAGAGAGATAGCACTGGCCGGAATAGCACATGCACAAAGCTCCATGACAGAACACTTCGGTTTCAATGCCGCAGCGCTCTGTGATGAAGCGGATCTCGTCCAAAGGCAGCTCCCGGGAGAGCACCACCCGGGAAAAGCCCATCTCTTTGCAGGCGATGGCCCCCGCCAGGTCGTGGACGGTCATCTGGGTAGAGGCGTGCACCGGCAGATCGGGGGCCAGAGCCCGCACCATGCGCAGCACGCCCAGATCCTGGACGATGACGGCGCTGGCTCCTTCCCGGTTCAGTGTGCCGATGAGGGAAGCGGCCTTCTGCAATTCCCGATCGGTGAGAAGAGTGTTCACCGTCACATAGGTGTGCACGCCCCGCAGGCGGCAATAGCGCAAAAGCTCGGGGAGCTCCTCTCCGGAAATATTCTTGGCGCTGCGCCGGGCGTTAAAGTCTCCGGCGCCGAAATAGATGGCGTCGGCGCCGCCGGCGATGGCGGCCATGGCCGATTCCATAGAACCGGCAGGGCTCATCAGCTCCAAAGCCATGGCTTTGTTTCCCTCCTTTGCCTGGTCTGTCTGTTGGGTCCGGTTATCCTCTCTTCAGCCGGGCTAGCTCAGCCCGCAGGGAAGCGGCCTCATCGGCATATTCCCGGATCTGGCTGCGCAGGCTGTCCGAAGCTGCCTGGGCCTTGTAATAATCGTCTGCAATATTCAAAGCGGCCATCACTGCCGCTGTCAAAGTCGAAAGATTGGCAGAACCCTGCTGTACTTCCCGCAGTTTGCGGTCTACCAGTTCGGCGGTTTTTTTCACATATTGAGGGTCGTCGTCGGCCAGGAGATGATATTCCATGCCTCCGATGGTCACCGTCACTCGATTTTTCACAGAAACCCCACCCTTTCCGGCGGCTTTGACCGCCTTTTCTAAGGATAATATACCTAATATAAAAGTATATCATAGGAATTGCTGTTTGTTAAGGGAAAAAACCCCCGTCTTGAGACAGGGGATGGGCCGTGATACAATACCCGTATAAAATAGGTATGACAGGCACGGTATGGCCGCAGATTTTCCGCGGAGCAAAGGAGAAGAACATGGAAATCGAAGTGAAGTACAAAGGAGAGGAAGGCATCGATCTGTTTGCCCATCCTCTTTTGGCCCCTTTCCTGGGGCCGCGGAAGGAAACGCCCATGAGCGCCATCTATTATGATACGCCGGGGTCCGGCTGTGCCCAGGCGGGTTTTGCCCTGCGCCTGCGCCAGGAAGGGCCGGAGTCGGTGTGCACCGTAAAAGGCGGCGGTGTACGGGATGGCGTAGCCCGCCGGGTGGAGATCGAAGAAAAGGCAGAAACCCTGGAACAAGGAGTACAGGCTCTTCTGAACCGTCCCGATCTGCCGGAAAGCTGGCGGGAGGTCTTGAGCGGGCCTTTCCAGGAAAAGGCCCGGATGGAGTTTTGCCGCTGGTCTGCCCTGTTTTCCCGGGAGGGATTGACGGTGGAGCTGTGCCGGGATCAAGGCCGCATCCAGGCCGGGGGCAAAGAGGCCCCCATCGATGAATGGGAACTGGAACTGAAAAAAGGTTCGGAAGAAGATTTTGACGCCTTGCGCCGTGAACTGGAAAAAAGCCTGGGCCTCAAGGGTTGGGAAAAGTCCAAATTCGCCCGGGCCATGGAGCTTCTGGCATGAGGGAGCGGAACATATTGGCCTTTTTGAAAAAAGGCTATGGGAAACTGCGGCAGCTGCTGGGCCGGGCACTCCCTGCGGCTTTGTGGGGCGGATTGTTCTGGCTCATCGTTTTACTGATGGGGCGCTTTTTCGACGAGGGCAGCCGGGCCATGGCCCGGGCGGTGACAGGGGCCATCGCCTTCTGCACCGAAAAGATCCCCCTTCCCCTGTCGGAGGTGTTTCTGGCCTTGGCGGTGGTGCTTGTGCTGTGGTTCCTTCTGGGTGGCGCCATCCGGGGAAAAGGACGGGGCTTTCTGCGGGGACTTTGCTCTGTGGCGGCTCTGGCTCTTTGGCTGGGAGGAGCTTTTATCTTCCTGTGGGGCGTACAGTATCAGGCCCCTTCCCTGGCGGAGGAGCTGGGTCTCTCCGTTCGGCCCCGGTCGGTGGATGAACTGATGGAAAGCGCCATGATTCTTCTTCAGCAGGCCAATGAGCTGGCCGATCAGGTGCCCCGGGATGAAGATGGCACCTTTTTGTCCGGGGATTTTTCCTCCCTCAGCCAGGAGACCGGCGCCCAGTATGAAAAGCTGGGAGCAAGCTATCCGGTCTATGGAGCCAGGCGGGTGACCATGGCCAAACAGGCCCGGGTGCTGGGAAAATTGATGCCCTGGGTGGGCATTGCAGGCTATTACTTCCCCTTTACCGCAGAACCCACTGTGGGGCCTACAGTGAGCACCCACCTGGCCTATAACATCGCTCATGAGCAGGCCCATTGTCTGGGGGTGGCTCCCGAGGATGAGGCAGGCTTTTCCGCTTATCTGGCCTGTGTCAGCAGCGATGATCCTGGCATCCGGTACAGCGGCGTCATCAATGGCTATATTTATCTGTCCAACGCCCTTTATGATGTGTCTCCAGAGCTGTCCTCCCTGCTCAGCAGTCAGGTGGGAGAAAACCTTCGGCAGGATATCCGGGCCCTCAACGATTATCTCAGCCAGTTCGAAGGCCCGGCCAAAACCGCAGGCACCGCCGTCAACGATGCCTATCTGAAAGCTCAGAACCAAACTGCCGGTATCCAGAGCTACGGCAATATGGCGGACTTGCTCATTGCCTATACACTGGACGGTTTGGAATGAGATATTTATGCAGGATGATGAATAAATAACTATTGCAATTTTATACGAAGTATCGTATAATTATCCCATCGAAGACAAAGCGAAAGCTTTTCAGATTGATGGAGGGAATTGCAATGAAACTGCTGAAAAAACTCACCGCCCTGTTTTTGGCGGGTATCACCGCCGCCACCCTTGGGGCCTGCACCAAAGAAGAGGGACAAAGCGGGAACGGCTCCCAGAACCAGGAGGAAAAAGACCAGATCGTCCTGGGCACTTCCGCCGATTACGCCCCCTTTGAGTTTCACAAGATCGTCAATGGCGAGGACACCATTATGGGCTGTGATGTAGCGCTGGCCCAGAAGATCGCCGACGATATGGACAAAGAACTGGTCATTAAAGATATGGACTTCAACAGTCTGCTCACCGAGCTGGACAATGGTACTGTGGACTTTGTTATCGCTTCCCTGGCCCCCAATGAGGAGCGTAAGGAGCAGGTGGATTTTTCCGATTATTATTATACCGGCGGCATCTGCTGCCTGGTGCGGGCGGAAGATGTGGATACCTATACCACCCCTGACAGCCTGGCCGGTCATTCGGTGGCGGCCCAGACCAGCTCCATCCACGAGGAAGTGGCCAAAGATCAGATGCCCGATTCTCCCCTGGTCTCCCTGGGCAAGGTGCCCGATATGATCATGCAGCTGAAAACCGGCAAGGTGGACGCTGTTTTGATGGATAAAGACACCGCAGACGGCTATCTGGCGGAAAATGACGACCTGGCCCAGGCATCCTTTGAGGTGTTTTACGAAGAAAGCACCTGCGCTGTGGCAGTGAAAAAGGGCAACACGGAGCTGCTGGAGCAGATCAATGAAACGGTGAAAGAAGTGAAAGAGCAGGGTCTGTTCGATCAGTATATGGAAGAAGCCAAGGCCCAGGCCCCCTCGGAGGATTGATTCTTTTCACTCTTCCGTCACATTGAACCAGTATTTTCCCTTTCCATCGGGGGATTTCATACAAGTTGATGGGTATTTTGCTATTGAATCAATATGAATAGCGATGTATAATTATTGCACGCAATCAAATCGCCCCATATGGGGATTACTGTGGAGGAAATGAAGATGAAACTGAAGAAATTTGCAGCTTTGCTGCTGGCAGCTGTGATGACCCTTTCCATGGCAGCCTGCACCAAGGAAGAGGGCCAGAGCAATGGCAGCGGCTCCAAGGGCGGCGAAGAGAAGGATCAGCTGATACTGGGCACTTCCGCCGACTTTGCTCCTTATGAGTTCCATAAGATGGTCAACGGCAAGGACACTATCCTGGGCTTCGATGTGGCTCTGGCCAAGAAGATCGCCGAAGAGATGGACAAAGAGCTGGTGATCAAGGACATGGACTTCAACAGCCTGCTCAATGAGCTGAACAACGGCACCGTGGACTTTGTGGCCGCCGGCCTGTCTCCCGATGAAGAGCGGAAAAAGCAGGTGGACTTCTCCGATCCTTATTACTCCGGTGAACAGTGCTGCATCATCCGCAAAGAGGATGCCGAAAAGTATACTTCCTTGGAATCTTTCAAGGACCAGCAGATCGCGGCCCAGACCGGTTCCATCCAGGAAGGCATCGCCAAGGAGCAGTTCCCCGGTTCTGTGCTGGTTTCCCTGCCCAAGCTGCCCGATGAGATCATGTCCCTCAGCAGCGGCAAGGTAGAAGGTGTTATCGTGGAAGTGGCCGTGGCCGAAGGCTTTATCGCCCAGAACCCCGATCTGATGATCGCTGATTTCGAGGTTCCCTATGACGCCACCGGCAGCTGCATTGCCGTGAAGAAGGGCAACACCGAGCTGCTGGATCACATCAATTCCGTCATCGCCGATGTGACTTCTTCCGGTGAGATGGACGAGATGGTCAACCAGGCCAACCTGGATTCCGAGTATTAAAAAATATGGGCCGGACGGGGCAGCGCTCCGTCCGGCTCTTGAGCGCTTTCCAAGGCGATAAGAGAGAGAAAAAAGGAGGTTACCGGCTTGAATATATCCTTTTCCTTCCTGCCGGACTACTGGCCCTATTTCAGGGACGGTGTTTATTACACATTGGTGCTGGCTTTCCTCACGGTGGTCATTGCTGTGCTCCCCGCTATCTGTCTGGCATTGATGCGTTTGTCCAACAACAAGATCCTCAGATTCATTTCCAGTGCTTTTATTGAGATCATCCGTGGCACTCCCATGCTGGTGCAGGTGTCGATTATCTACTATGGTGTGTTCGGTGCGGTAAAGCTGCCCAACTACATGCTCTTCGGGTTTATGAACTTTGCCATGTTCCTGCCCTGTATCATCGCTCTGGCCATCAATAGCTCGGCTTATGTGGCGGAAGTTATCCGGGCAGGTATTCTGGCGGTGGACCGGGGCCAGACCGAAGCGGCCCGCTCTTTGGGTATGACCCAGGGCCAGTGCATGCGCATGATCGTGCTGCCTCAGGCTGTGAAGAACATTCTCCCCGCCCTGGGCAACGAGTTTGTTACCCTGGTGAAGGAAAGCTCCATCTGCTCCACCATCGGCGTCAGCGAGCTGATGTTCGGCGCCAACCTGACCCGTGGCGCCACTTATCAGACCATGGGCCCCCTGCTTTTGGCTGCTGGTCTCTATCTGTGCATGACATTCCCGGCTTCCAAACTGCTGGGTTATGTGGAAAGGAGGATGCGCCGTGGCGATGCCCGCTAATCATCTCATCGAAGTCCAGGGTCTGGTGAAAAAATTCGGCCCGGAAATTATTGCTCTCGACCATGTGAACCTGACCATCGACAAGGGCCAGGTGGTGGTCATCGTAGGCCCCTCTGGTTCGGGTAAATCCACCCTGCTCCGCTCCCTCAATCTGTTGGAGGTTCCCACCGAAGGCAGCGTCATTTTTGAGGGCGTGGATATCACCGACAAAAAGATCAATCTGGATCAGCACCGCCAGAAAATGGGCATGGTGTTCCAGCATTTTAACCTCTTCCCCCACAAAACCGTGCTGGAGAACATGACTCTGGCTCCCATTAAGGTGAAGAAGATGGACCCGGCTGAGGCGGAAAGCATGGCCATGGACCTGCTGCGCAAGGTGAATCTGGAAGATCGGGCTCAGGCTTATCCGGCCCAGCTCTCCGGCGGTCAGAAGCAGCGTATCGCCATTGTGCGTGCTCTGTGCATGCAGCCCGATGTGATGCTCTTTGACGAGCCTACCTCGGCTCTGGACCCGGAAATGGTCGGCGAGGTGCTGGAGGTTATGAAGGATCTGGCTGCTCAGGGCATGACCATGGTGGTGGTCACCCACGAAATGGGTTTTGCCCGGGAAGTGGGCACCCGGGTGCTCTTTATGGACCAGGGTCATCTGCTGGTGGACCAGTCCCCGGAGGAGTTTTTCGGTCATCCCGAAAACCCCCGTTTGCAGGAGTTCTTGTCCAAAGTGCTGTAAATTTCAAAATGGGCCGGAGGAAAACTCCGGCCCATTTGTTTCGGCGATATTGACAAAAAAATATCAAACTTTTGTCCATTTTACCTCTTCCCTTTTGAGAAAAAAAGGCGCATAATAAGGCCGAAATCAAAGAAAACGCTTCGGCGTTCTTTTTTTGGGATAGAGCGTTAAAAAAATAACAAATTCGGCACAGGCCGCAAACTTAGGAGGAATTGATATGGCACGATTCACATTGCCCCGGGATCTGTATCATGGTAAGGGCGCCATTGAAGAACTGAAGAATCTGAAAGGCAAAAAGGCCGTTGTTGTGGTAGGCGGCGGCTCCATGAAGCGTTTCGGCTTCCTGGACAAGGCAGTGGATAACTTGAAAGCCGCCGGCATGGAAGTGCAGCTGTTTGAGAATGTGGAGCCCGATCCTTCTGTGGAGACCGTCATGCGCGGCGCCCAGATGATGCGGGAATTTGAACCCGACTGGATCGTGGCCATGGGCGGCGGTTCCCCCATCGATGCGGCCAAAGCCATGTGGGCCTTCTATGAATATCCGGAGACCACCTTTGAGCAGCTGATCACCCCCTTCAACTTCCCTACCCTGCGCACCAAGGCTCACTTCTGCGCCATTCCCTCCACTTCCGGCACAGCCACCGAAGTGACAGCCTTCAGCGTCATCACCGACTATGAGAAGGGCATCAAGTATCCTCTGGCCGACTTTAACATCACCCCCGATGTGGCCATTGTGGACCCGGATCTGGCCGAGACCATGCCCAAGAAGCTGACAGCCCATACCGGTATGGACGCCATGACCCACGCCATCGAGGCCTATGTGTCCACCGCTCATTGCGATTACACCGATCCTCTGGCTCTCCACGCCATCCATATGATCCATGAGGATCTGATCGCCTCCTTCCAGGGAGATATGGCTGCCCGGGATCGGATGCACAACGCCCAGTGCCTGGCCGGCATGGCCTTCTCCAACGCGCTGCTGGGCATCGTGCACTCCATGGCCCACAAGACCGGCGCCGCCTTCTCCGGCGGGCATATCGTCCATGGCTGTGCCAACGCCATGTACCTGCCCAAGGTCATCCGCTATAACGCCAAGAATCCGGAAGCTGCGGAGCGCTATGCCCAGATCGCTAAATTCCTCCACCTCTCCGGCAGCAACACCGAAGAGCTGGTCACCAGCCTGATTGAAGAGCTGAAGAAGATGAACAAGGCTCTGGAGATCCCCTCCTGCATCAAGGATTACGAGGGCGGCATCATCGACGAGAATGAGTTCATGGAGAAGCTGCCCCAGGTGGCCGAGCTGGCCATCGGCGATGCCTGCACCGGCACCAACCCCCGCATCCCCACCCAGGAAGAGATGGAGAAGCTGCTGAAGGCTTGCTATTACGACCTGGAGATTGATTTCTAAAATAAAGTATAAAAAAACAGCGCCGCATTTCGCGGCGCTGCTTTTTTGCTTGTTACAGATTATAGCGGGATGTCTTTCAGATCCACTTTGCATTCGTTCCAATCTAAAAAAGTGTGGTTTTCTTCGAACTTTTTCAGAGGAATGCAGGAAAACCAGGCTTTGCATCCCAGCAGGGTGCCCTCTCCCCAACCGGCGTAAAAATGATACCGGTCCTCGGAACCCACGGTGTAGGTTTCGGTGATGCTTTCAAAGGGCAGCAGCACCGGCTGGTCGGTGACGCTGAGAGTGGACTGAAGAGTGGGATCGGGCCGGCCCAGGGCTTCATTATAGGAGAAGGGAGTAAACACCGAGCCGCTGTAGGCGATGCGCTGGGGCCAGGGTGTATTGTTCCGTAGAGTGCACTGGACGGTGATCGTTCCTTCGTTTTTGTCGCTGGGTTTCTGGAGGATCTTCATGGAAAGACTGAAGTCCTCTAAAGTGGCGATCTGGTCCCGCTGGAAGCCGTAATAGAGCCAGCCGCCGATACCAAGACCGATGGCAAGAAGCAGGGCCAGTGAGCCCAGCATCCATTTTGTCTTTCTTTTCACGGGAAACACCTCCTTTGGATACATTTATTATAAAATAAAAAATTTTTTGCGTCACTGGGGAAAATTACAGAAGGCTCCCCGGAAAAATTGTGGATTACGGCAAAAAAAGAACGCTGTGCATTGCACAGCGTTCTTTTTTGCAGCTTGCGGTGTAGCCGA
>JAHZHY010000227.1:0-7858 GCA_019420045.1 Clostridiales bacterium | reverse complement strand
AGCCCGCCGCCACAGCACTGCCGATCACGCCGGCCACATTGGGGCCCATGGCGAACATCAGCAGATAATTGGCTTTGTTGTACTTCTGGCCTTCCACATTGGCCACACGGGCAGCCATGGGCACAGCAGACACGCCGGCCGCACCGATCAGGGGGTTGATCTTGCCGTGGGACAGTTTGCACATCACCTTGCCCAGCAGCACGCCGCCGACGGTGGAGAAGGCAAAAGCCACAAGGCCCAGGCAGATGATCATCAGAGTCTGGGGCTTGAGGAAGATGGTGCCGTCGGCACTGGCGCCCACAGCCACACCCAGCAGAATGGTGATGATGTTGATCAGAGCATTCTGAGCGGTGTCACTGAGGCGAGGCACAACGCCGCTTTCCCGGAACAGGTTGCCCAGCATGAACATACCCAGCAGAGGAGCCACAGAGGGGAGCATCAGCACCACCACGATGGTCACGGCGATGGGGAAGATGATCTTTTCGGTCTGAGAGACCTTCCGCAGCTGCTTCATCTGGATCTTCCGCTCTTTTTCCGTGGTCAGCAGCCGCATGATGGGGGGCTGGATCAGGGGGATCAGAGCCATGTAGGAATAGGCCGCCACCGCAATGGGAGCCAATAGTTCAGATGCCAGCTTGGTGGCCAGGAAAATGGCCGTGGGGCCGTCGGCGCCGCCGATGATGGCGATGGCCGCTGCCTGTTGGGGAGTGAAGTCGATGCCCGGGATGGTGTGGCCCATGACGATGGCCAGCACAAAGGCCACATAAATGCCCAGCTGAGCAGCAGCGCCCAGCAGCAGGCTCATGGGGTTGGCCAGCATGGGACCGAAGTCGGTCATGGCGCCCACGCCCATAAAGATCAGACAGGGGAAAATACTGCTCTTAACGCCTTGGCTGAACAGATACAGCAGTCCGGCTTTGGTCCAGCTCTCCCCTTCCGGCGGCGGGCTCATCAGTCCGCCCAAAGGCAGATTGACCAGCAGCATGCCAAAAGCAATGGTCAGAAGGAGCATGGGCTCGAACTTTTTCACAATGGCCAGGTAGATCAGGGCACAGGCCACCAGGATCATGACGACCTGCTGCCAGGTGATGGCAGCAAAGCCGCTGTCCATCACCAGACCCTTGAGAACTTCTGTGATATTCATAAAGAGGTCCTCCTCTTAGGAAATCACAAAGAGCAGATCGCCGGTGTTCACCTGAGCACCCTTGGTGGTGGCCATCTGAGCGATGGTGCCGGAGCAGGGAGCGGTGATCTCGTTTTCCATCTTCATGGCTTCCAGGATGATGATCACATCCCCTTCCTTGACGGCGGCGCCAGTCTGGACCTTGATGTCGATGATGGAGCCGGGCATGGGGGATTCCACCTTGGTGCCGGCGGCTGCGGCCACAGGAGCGGGAGCAGCAGCGGGGGCCGGGGCGGCGGCTGCGGGAGCAGGTGCTGCGGCCGGTGCCGGAGCGGGTGCTGCCGGAGCGGCGGCTACCACCACGGGAGCGTCGGTGACGCTTTCCAGAATGGCCTCGCCCTTTTCCACCAGGACTTCATAATTCTTGCCGTTGAGTGTGACGATGTATTTCATTTGCTCTTGTTCCTCCCTTAGTCGATGGGCCGGATGGAGATGAACCGCAGGGTATTCAGCGGCTCGCCCATCTGGTCGGCTACGATGGCCATGATCATGGCAGCGTCTTTGTCGTCCACAGTGGTCAGATCACATTCCCCGCGGGACTGCGTAACGGGGATGGGTTTGCCCTGGGGCTTGGGGGGCTCCTGGGGCTTGGGAGCCGGGGCGGGTGCCGCAGGCTCTGCCTTGGCGGGGGCGTTATCCTCCTGGGAAATGCGGGCCACGATCTTGGACATGATGGCGATGATCACGGCCAGAAGGGCCAGAACAGCCATGACCACTACAATGCCCAGACCAGCGGTGACCAGAGCTTCGCCCACCGACATTTCCGTGATGGCCAAAACGATGTTTGTCATACCGCTGCCTCCTTAGTCCACTTTGCGGATCTGATAGGAGACGGTGTTGTGTTCCCGCTCCTCACGCTCTTTGAAGAACTTCTCGGCGATCTGGGGGAAGGCCACATAGGACAGCACATCCTCATCGCTGCGGGCCAGGTCACCGATCTCCTTCTTGGCCTTTTCAAAGCCGGGCTCCAGGGTGTCGGCAAAACGGCACTCCAGGGGCTTTTCATCTCCCAGCACCTTCTTGACCAGCTCGGCGTTCAACTCGCCGGGAGCTCTGCCGTATTCGCCGCGGATATAGGCCTTGATCTCTTTGGTGATGTTCTTATACCGCTGGCCGGAGAGCACATTGTTGGCCGCCTGCACGCCCACCATCTGGCTGGAGGGGGTGACCAGGGGCGGATAACCCAGGTCGGCACGGACTCTGGGGGTCTCTTCCAGAACCTCCTGGAGACGGTCCAGAGCGTTCTGAGCCTTCAGCTGAGCGATCAGGTTGGACAGCATGCCGCCGGGCACCTGATAGGTCAGGGAGTCGGGATCGGTGCCCATGACCACCGGGTTGAGCAGGCCGGTTTCCAGAGCCTTGTCCCGGATGGGGCGGAAGAAGTCGTTGATCTCTTTCAGCACATCCTCATTCAGGCCGGCGTCATAGCCAAACTGCTTGAGGGTGTAGTTCATGGACTCTGTGGGGGGCTGAGAAGTGCCGCCGGACATGCAGGCGATGGCGCAGTCGATGGTGGTAGCGCCTGCTTCGATGGCCTTCAGATAGGTCATGGGGCCCAGGCCGGTGGTGCAGTGGGTGTGAACCACGATGGGCAGCTTGACGGCTTCCTTCACCGCCTTGACCAGGTCATAGGCCTCCTTGGGAGACATGATGCCGGCCATATCCTTGATGCAGATGCTGTGGCAGCCCATCTTCTCCAGCTGACGGGCCAGGTTCACGAAGTTTTCCGGGGTGTGGATGGGGCTGGTGGTGTAGCACAGGGTGCCCTGGACATGGGCGCCGGCCTTGATGGCCTCGTCCACCGCCACTTCGATGTTCCGCAGGTCGTTGAGGGCGTCGAAGATGCGGATGATGTCGATGCCGTTTTCCACGCTCTTGCGCACGAAAGCCCGGACGATGTCATCGGGATAGTGCTTGTAGCCCAGCAGGTTCTGGCCACGCAGCAACATCTGCAACTTGGTATTCTTTACCACTTTGCGGATCTTGCGCAGACGCTCCCAGGGATCTTCATGCAGGTAGCGCAGGCAGGAATCGAAGGTGGCGCCGCCCCAGCACTCCAGGGCGTAGTAGCCGGCCTTGTCCATGGTCTCCAGGATGGGCTCAAAGTCGCTCATGGGCATGCGGGTGGCGATCAGCGACTGGTTGGCGTCCCGAAGTACCGTTTCGGTGATGTTGATTTTCATCTGCTTTTCCTCCATCTGATTAAAAGTGACAGATCAAAATTTCCGTTATTTTCATAGTACCATAAAATTGCTTAAAATCAAAGAACATTGTTATTTTCTAAACGGATTCTAAAGAAAATGTAAAAAGGGGCCAAAAGGACTTTTTTTTCTTTTTTCTTTTTCTCTTCTTGTTCCTCGGCGGTAAAGCTGTGGTATAATAAAAAATTCATCAATGGACAGGCTGGGGAATGTCCCCCAGGGCCCGCTTGCTTGGCCGGTAGGGAAATAAGGGAAATATATTAAGAAAGTGGTTGGAGCCTTTAAAAATCAAAGAAAACAGAAATGAAATTTATCATACAATATAATATGGCAAATTGCAATAATAAATGGATTTAAAATTGTGGTTAATGCCAATGGTTTTTTAAGAAAAAAATGATATAATGAATTAAACAATGAAATTAAGAAGTAGTTTTACTAGTAAAGCGAAATAAAATACTACAAAGGAAAGGAGAAGTTGAAATGAAGAGGTTTGCATCTTTGCTGATGTTGGTTATGGTCGTTTTTGCACTTGCCATTCCGGTATTTGCTGCAGGTGCTCAAGAACCAGAAACACGTTCAGGTGTAACTTGCAATTGTGGTGGATGGTTTGAACAATTTGGAGAGCCATATGTGCGCATTGTGTATGGTACAAAACATCCTGAAATGATGTGCAGTCATCAGAATCCTCAACATATGGTATGTGATCGTACTGAACACAAGACAACTACATATCGTTGTACAAGTTGCGGCTATACCTATAACCAGACAGTGGAGACCATTTTGAATCCTGATTGTATGTACTGATTTTGAATGTTTGCCGAACGAGGTAAGTCATTGATTGATATATGTGTGGCAAACATAGAAAAAGGAGGGACTGTCATGAGAAGATGTATAAAAAAGAAAGCACGACAATGGATCAGTATCATGGCGGTGGCCTTTTTGGTTTCTATCAGTGTAGGATTCGTTGAACCAATTCCATTAGAAGAGTCGGCAAGAAACGGCCTGGTGGAATTCCGGAACAACAGCCTTTTGTGTGACACCGGCTGCGGCGGCTATTATATGCAGCAGGGCGAGGCGGTGCTGGCCCGGGGGTTTGACCGGACAGAGGGAAATGTCCCCGCCATTATTTGCTCCTATCCTCTGGTGTGCACAACTTGCCAGAAGCACATCTGGCACCATGAACAGATCAGACTGTATCCCATAGAAATGCGGGATGGCAGCATGGTGTGCGATACCGGCTGCGGCGGCCACTATGCCCCGTATGGACAAGCGGTGCTGGCCCGGGGCTTTGACCGGACACAAAACGATGCTCCTGTGGTGTTCTGCTCCTATCCCCTGGCTTGCGAAACCTGCGGCAAACATATATGGAAACATACCCAGGTGGAGCTGCCTGAAGAGCTGGTGAAAGAGGCCGCAGAGCTGATCTGGTGAGCCAAAACAAACAGACAAAAAATGTATTGCAAAGAGCCCCGAATTTTTCGGGGCCCTGACTGTCAAAAAACCGATATAATGCAAAGAAACCGTTTGCCCTACCCCTCATCAATTCGCAAAAACCGGCGACCGGTGCGTCGGTTTTTGCACTTCTCAAGGGGCCAGTGTGGCCGAACGGCTGCACGCAGACCCTTGCAAAACTCGAAAAAGTGGCCTGAGCCACTTTTTCGACACGGACAGCCCCGAATTTTTCGGGGCTCTTTTTCTTTTGGCCTTTGCCGTAGTTGACAGGATATGATACAATAACATATTGTCAGTATTTATGTATTTATGTAAAAGTCGCCTTTGGCGGGAGAGGAGGGGCAGGATGAGTCGGGATGTGACGATTTTCCTCCGCAGCAGTCAGCGCTATCCCCAGCAGGAGCCGGAAGAGATAGAACTGACAGCAGAAGGCAAGCTCTATTTCCGGGGTGGCTGTTTCTTTGTTTCCTATGAAGAAAGCGCCATGACCGGTATGGAGGGTACCCGAACCACTTTGAAAGTGGAGCCAGGGCGGGTGGAGATCATCCGCACGGGAAAAAATCACAGCCGCCTGTGCTTTCAGCAAGGACAGCGGCACGAAAGCCCCTACCGCACCCCTTACGGCCTTTTGCAGCTGGCCACTGTCACCCATAGCCTTACATCCCGGATGGGAGAGGACGGCGGCGCTTTGTCCATTCGCTATCAGGTGGAGCTGGACGGCCAGCTGGCCTCAGAAAATCATTTGCAGATCGAAGTGCGCCCCTAGACACGGGGGAAGAATAAATTTGGAGGTTTGACCTTATGAATCATGTGCTCAACGCAAAGGAGCAGGCCCAGAGCCTGATCCTCAAAGCCTATCGGCAGGCGGCGGAAGAAGGACTGCTGCCCTCCCATCCTTTTGAGACCGCTCCGGTGGAGATCCCCAAGGATGTGAAGAACGGCGATTTCGCATCCACCTTTGCCATGCAGGCGGCAAAGCCTCTGGGCATGAATCCCCGGAAGATCGCCGAGGCTATCTGTGAAAAGGCCCAGCTGGAGGGAACCATCTTCTCCGGTCTGGAGATCGCCGGCCCTGGCTTCCTCAATCTGCGCCTGGGCCACGGTTATTTTGAAAATGTGCTGCGGGATATCCAGGAGGAAGGCGTAAATTACGGCCGCAGCCAAAATGAGAAAAAGGAAAAGATCATGGTGGAATTCGTCTCCGCCAACCCCACTGGCCCTATGCACATGGGCAATGCCCGGGGCGGCGTTCTGGGCGACAGCCTGGCGGAGGTTCTGTCCCGGGCTGGCAACGATGTGTCCCGGGAGTTCTATGTGAACGACGCCGGCAACCAGATCGAAAAATTCGCTCAGTCCCTGGAAGCCCGGTATTTTCAGATCCTGGATGGAGAAGAGAATGTTCCCTTCCCCGAGGACGGCTATCACGGCGATGACATCCGGGAGCTGGCCAAGATCTTCTATGAGCAGCATGGGGATTCCTACCGGAATGTATCCCAGAAGGAGCGCCATGACGCTCTGGTGCAGTTCGGCCTGGAAAAGAACCTGGCCAAAATGCGCCGGGATCTGGAAAAGTACCGGATCACCTATGACACCTGGTTCTTTGAATCCACCCTCCATGACTCCGGTTATGTAAAGGAGACAGTGGATCTGCTCACCCAGAAGGGCGCCACCTATGAAAGCGAAGGAGCTCTGTGGCTGCGCACCAGCGACTACGGCTGCGAAAAGGACGATGTGCTCCGCCGGGCCAACGGCTTCTATACCTATTTTGCCGCTGATATCGCCTACCATCGGAACAAGTTTGAGCAGCGGGGCTTTGATCGGGTCATCAACATCTGGGGCGCTGACCACCACGGCCATGTGGCCCGTCTGAAGGCCGCGCTGGATATCCTGGGCCTGGATGGCTCTCACCGGCTGGAGATCGTGCTGATGCAGCTGGTGCGGCTGATGCGGGACGGCGAAGTGGTGCGTATGAGCAAGCGTACCGGCAAGGCCATCACCCTGTCCGACCTGCTGGATGAGATCTCCTGCGATGCCGCCCGCTACTTCTTCAATTCCCGGGCCGCCGACACCCATCTGGAGTTTGATCTGGGCCTGGCCGTGCGGGAGGACAACGAAAACCCGGTGTATTATGTCCAGTATGCCCATGCCCGGGTCAAGAGCATCCTGCGGAACCTGGAGCAGGAGGGCGTGCAGTGCAGCCAGAATCCTGACCTGTCCCTGCTGAAAAGCGAAGAGGAGCTGGAACTCATCCGGGAACTGGCCCGTCTGCCTGAGGAGATCCGTCTGGCTGCCCGGGATCGGGAGCCTTCCCGCATCAACCGGTATGTGAACAATGTGGCCGCCGCCTTCCACCGGTTCTACACCGTCAGCCGCATCCGGGATGCGGAAACAGAGGCCCTGCGGGATGCCCGGGTCTATCTGATCCGCCAGGTGGCCACCGTCATCGAAAATGGTCTGTCGGTCTTTGGCGTCACCGCTCCCGACAAGATGTAATGTAACTGTTGTTTGCCCTCTTTTGGCTTCGCCCCAGGAAAGGAAAGAAAGATGAAAACCGCGAGAAAACTCACAGCGCTTTTGTGCGCTTTGGTCCTTTGTGTTTCCCTGAGCGTGCCGGCGTCGGCCTTCACGGCGGAGGAACAGTATGACAACCTGATGGCCATTGTGGATCTGATCCGCCAGGTGGCGGTGGATTCCTCCATGAGTGACGATCCGCTGGCTCGGGGCCTCAAGACCCTCTTTGAGGAAGATCCCCAGGCTTATGAAAAGCTGATGAGCAGCATGCTCAGCAGTTATGACCGGTATTCCAACTATGTGCCTGCCGGTCAGTATGATGTGAGCTACCCCTCAAATTCCAGTTATGTGGGCGTGGGTGTCACTTTGGAGCAGTACGGAGAGGATGTGCGCATCGCCGCCGTCACCGAAGGGAGCAGTGCCCAGAAGGCCGGCATCCAGCCGGGAGATATTCTGGTGTCGGTGAACGGCACCTATACTCACGGCATGACGCTGGATCAGGTCTCTCCCC
>JAHZHY010000226.1 GCA_019420045.1 Clostridiales bacterium | reverse complement strand
GGGCCTTTAGCTCAGTTGGTTAGAGCATCCGGCTCATAACCGGACGGTCCCGGGTTCGAGTCCCTGAAGGCCCACCAGATATTAAAAGACACGCCATTTGGCGTGTCTTTTTGCATATACTAGAGAATAAGAATAAATATATGGAAACTGACATGGAAACTGACCAAGAAATGAGAGCAGAACTTTGGCTCTTGTGCCTGGAAAGGTAATATGATAAGATAAAAAAACAAGTAAAGTGCGAAGAAGGGGGGCTTGCATGAAAATCACATTCCGATATTCCCAAGATCGTTCCAGTGATTATGTTTTTTCCACTTTGCTGTTTTTTGCATTTTCCATGGTGGCTTTTGCATTCCTGATGGATTCCCCAGCAGCAGTTGTGAAGGGGATGGGCGAGATACTGACCCAACCTGCTGCTTTGATCACCGACTATATCGGCATTGCGTCTATGGGAGCGGCGTTTTTTAATGCCGGGTTGGTCATGGCCTTTTCTGCTCTATTGTTACGGGCTCTGAAACTGCCTTTCGCCGGCATGAGCATCAGCTGCTGCTTCCTGATGGCAGGGTTTTCCCTATTCGGGAAAAATCTGCTGAACATTTTGCCCATTCTGCTGGGTGCTTTCTGCTATTCTCTGTACCGCAAGGAGCACCTGGCCCGGTATATTTATATCGCTTTGTTTGGCACCACTTTGTCGCCCATCGTCACCGAAATGGCGTTGTTGGCCAGAGAGTGGCCTGCATTGCCCCGCATGGTTTTTCCCACTTTTGTGGGTCTTCTCATCGGTTTTGTGCTGCCTTCTATTGCGGCCTATACCATGCGTGTTCATCAGGGGTATAATCTATACAATGTGGGCTTTGCGGCAGGCCTTGTGGGTATGGTCCTGGTGTCGCTGCTTCGCTCCTTTGGCAACGATTTCCCTTCCCGCCTGGTGTGGAGCGAAGGCAATAATTTGTCGCTGGGCCTGTATCTGCTGGTGATGTTTCTTTTGATGATCGGTACCGGTTGGTATTACAATGGCCACAGTTTCCGGGGATTATGGCGGCTGACCCGCCACTCAGGGCGTGCCATTGCGGATTTTGTCATGATGGACGGTTATCCGGTGACTTTGATGAATATGGGCGTGGTAGGCCTTTTTGCCACAGGCTATGTGCTGTTGGTAGGCGGGCAGCTCAACGGACCCACCATCGGCGGCATTCTGACGATTGTGGGGTTTGGCGCCTTTGGCAAGCATATGCGTAATATCTTTTGGGTAATGTTGGGCGTGGTGATCAGTTCCTGGTGCATGGTATGGGACCTTACCGAACCGGCCGTTATGCTGGCTGCGTTGTTTTCCACTGGTCTGGCTCCCATTGCCGGTCATTTCGGGCCCATATGGGGGATGATTGCCGGTGCAATCCACGCTTCCGTGGTGCTCAATGTAGGGGTACTCCACGGGGGATTGAATTTGTATAACAATGGTTTTTCAGCGGGTTTGGTGTGCATTGTGCTGCTGCCCCTGATCCAGGCAATAAGGAGAGAGAAGGAACATGAGTGAAATGCGGCAAAAAATCGGCCGGATTATCGATGAACTGATTATTTTCCAGTTCAATGCCGGAGCCGAGGATATTCATATGGATTTGCATCGCCGTCCCGATGGGATGGAAATTTGCTTTACCAGCCAGTGCAGCGAGCATCAGGACATGGAAAAGCAGGTGGATCGGCTGAACCGCTATTTGAAGGTGGGACGCAATGAAGCCATTGAAGCTTATTTCTGGGGGTTGGCCGGGGAAGATGAAGATTGCCACAATTCAGAATTGCAGCTCATTGGACAGATGGTGGACCAGGCCGACGCTCGGTTGGAAAATGGTCAGTTGATCATTAAGGTATTCCGAAAAAATGATTAAAAAAAACAGGGATGATCGTAAGATCGTCCCTGTTTTTTTGTGGTTCATCGGGAAAGGGAAGGCTCCTTTACCTTCCTTTTGGCCATACGGCGGAAGAAAATCAGAATCAATCCAAATAGCACAACCCCGCGGAGAATGCTGGTAATGGAAATGCTCCACCAGATGCCATTCAGCTTCAGTGCTGTGCGGGAAAGAACCATAGCAAGGGGAATACGGGAAGTCACAAGAAGTGTGGAGGCCAGGGAAGGGGGCAGGGTGTGACCGAATCCGGCGAAAGCACCGGCAGTGATGATGTCCACACACATGGGCATTTGGGAAACACCCAGGATCACCAGATAATCCACGCCCAGAGGCAAGACAGATTCCTGAGGGATAAAGATGCGGAAAATAGGAGCGGCGCAGAAAATCAGCAAAAGGGAGGAGATGATTCCCCAGCTCACAATGGTGATGAGACTGGTCCAGTAGCCTTTTTTGGCCCGCTGGAGGTTGCCTGCGCCATAGTTTTGCCCCACAAAGGAGCTGACAGCGGCAGAGAAGCCATCGGCCGTCATCCAGGAAATACTTTCGATCTGACTGCCTACTTTTTGAACTGCCACCGCCGCATCGCCCCAGGAGGCAATCAAACGGGCAATAACCATGGACACCAGAGTAAAGAGCATACTCTGCATGGCAGAAGGCAGGCCGATGCGCAGCAGTTCCCGCAGAAGGGGAAGTTCCGGCCGGCGGCGTATCTGAACATGGCAGAATAAATGGGTGTCCCGACGGGCATAGAGAAGAAAGAGGGCAACCACCAGCATCTGTGCCAGAACAGTGGCGGCTGCCGCGCCGCCTACGCCCATGGCCGGGATGGGACCCAGGCCGAAGATCAGCAGAGGGTCCAGCACAATATTGAGCAGAAGCCCTAGTACGGTGGCGATAAACGGGGTTTTGCTGTTGCCCGTGGCAGTGATCAGCCCGGTAAATACCAAAAGAGTGACCGAGGAAACAATACCCAGGGAGACAACCACCAGATAGATGCGGGCATCCCGCACCACTGTAGGATCGTTTAAGTTAAAAAAGCCGATCAGGGGTTTGTTGAAAATCAACATGATGAGTGTAAAGAGGGTGGAGAGAAAAAGTCCCAACTGGAGGGAATTCTGGGCAAACCGGCCGGCCAATGGAGCATCTCCTGCCCCCAGGCTCTGGGCGACTTTCACTTGTCCGCCCATACGGGCCAGTACGGCAATTCCCTGGGACAGCCACATATACATACCGGCCGCACCCACGGCAGCAACTGCTCCCGGTCCTACCCGGCCGATCCAGATCATATCGGTCATGTTATAGGCCATGTTGACAAGGGAAGTGGCCATGATGGGCAGAGCCAGCCTGGTGAGAGAAGAAAGAATATTCCCCTCTAGAAGATTCACACGCTTTGACATGGTTTCCTCCAAAAAGTAAAATTCCGGTGAACACCGACAATGGATAGTATATCCTGTCTGCTTTCTTTTGGCAAGAGCGGAAGAGGAAGGCAAGGGAAGGAGACTTGCTCTGACAGGGAAATTCTGATATACTGTATTTTAGCATGTACCCAAAATGAAGAGAAAGGGAATGGGAAAAGAGCATGAAAAGCATGAAGCTGAAAAGACTGGCTGCATTATTGCTGGCAGCTGGCATGGTTCTGACTCTGACGGGCTGCAATAAGGATGATGCCGATACGGATAATAAGGGAACAAACAGCAGCCAGACAGGGGAAAAGGACACCGGCTCCAAGAATGAAAACAATGAAGAGCAGAATAACGGAAATGAGAACAACGGCAGCGAAACCCTGACGGAAGAGGAATACAAGTCCAAGATCACAGAGATCGGCAATAAAGTGAGCGCGTTGACAAACGATGTCACTGCTGCTCAGAGCCAGGCTACTGAAGATCCCCAGGGTGCATTGACCAGTCTGACCGAGACGGTCAACCAGATGCGGCCTCTGTATGATGAGCTGGCCAATCTGGCAGCTCCGGAAAAATTTACCGATGCCCAGGCCAAGATCAAAGAAGGCGCTGTGGCTAGCGTGGAGATTCTGGATCTGACTTTGGAAATGATGGAGCTGGCTTCTAACCCTGACACAATGGAAGAAGCTCAGGAAAAGATGACAGAGCTGACGGAGAAGATGTCTTCTTATTCCGATCAGGCCAGCAAACTTACCGAAGGCCTCACCGAAGTGCTGGGTTCGTAACAAAAACATACAAAAAGAGCCGGACAATTTGTCCCGGCTCTTTTTTTCAGTTCAGTGCATTTTTTTTAAGACCCATTGGGTGAACGGACGAAAGGCAGAGGGAAGAGCATACTCTCCAGCCAGCTGGTGTGGTGTGATCCAGACGCAGTCTTTGGGCGGTGAAAAGGATTCACATTTCACTTCCCAGCCGGACATATGCCATTCCACATGGGAAAAAACATGGGTATGTTGTCCGATGGTGTCCAATGCCAAGGGGATGATCCCTTGCTGGGACAAATTTTCCTGGATCTGGTCTGCAGAAAGGACCTCATCTACGCCGGGAAATTCCCACAGAGAGGAGAGCAGACCTTTGGCTGGCCGTTTGCGCACCAGCACCTGTTCCCCATTCCACAAAAGCAGCACAGTACGCTCCACCTTACGCCGGGGCTTTTTGGCTGCTTTTACCGGCAGAGACATCTCCACGCCTTGGGCCCGTCCACAGCACAGGGAGAGAAGAGGACAGGTAAGGCATAGAGGCTGCCCATTGGGCAGACAGACGGTGGCTCCCAGCTCCATCAGAGCCTGGTTGAAATCACCAGGCCGGTCCGGAGGGATCACCTGAGCCACCTGCTGCCGCAGTCTTTTTTTCACAGCGGTATCGGAAACGCAGTCAAAACTGGCCAGAAGACGGGAAATCACCCGTAGAACATTGCCGTCCACTGCCGGAACAGGCTGACCATAGGCGATGGAAGCAATGGCTCCTGCAGAATAGTCTCCAATGCCCGGCAGCTTTTGCAGCAAAAGGGGATCGGAAGGCAGCTCGCCGCCGAACTCTTCCAACACCATCCGGGCGGCCTTTTGCAGATTGCGCACACGGCTGTAGTATCCCAACCCTTCCCACAGCTTGAGAAGCTGTTCTTCCGGAGCCTGAGCCAGACTTTCAATGGTGGGGAGAGCTTCCATAAACCGAGTAAAATAGGGAAGAGCTGCTTCTACCCGGGTCTGCTGTAACATGATCTCCGATACCCATACACGGTAGGGAGTGGGTTGACTGCGCCAGGGTAGCACCCGGGCCCCTTGGTCATACCAGTGAAGCAGGGGGGCGGGAATAGCCAAAAGAGGATTGTCTTGAGGGATACTCATCCGATGGTGTTAAAATCGGTGGACAAGTAAGAGCGGACGGTGTCCATGGCTTCTTTTCCAAAGGCCTGGATAAAGTCCTCGTCCACTTGATCGATGATCTTTTGGCCTTCCTCAGGATAGATGGCCAGGACATTTTCACGGTATGTTTTATACACATGGCCGCAATGATACTCCCAGGGCATTTTAGCCTGGGCATTCTGGGGGACATCTTCTCCCAAAGCGGCGTCTTTGAAGACCATATCACAGCAAGGACTGTCGTGGAGATAACTTTTCAGCTCAAAAGTCAAATCGGGATTGAAGCCGCGGACGATGCCCCGGTCGATTTCCTTGCAATAAATCTTACCGCATTCCACCAGACCCATTTCTTCAAAGGTATCCCGCCAGGCACACAAAAAGCTGCGGGTTTCCTTGTCGGGATAAACTCCCACTTCTTCCGAACGACGAGGGAAGGTGGAGGTCCATTCCCCATAGGCCATGTAGGACTTGAAGTTCAGCTGATGTCCATCCCGCAGAGCGCGCAGAGCCATACGGGCTCCCCGTTGCTCAGCCATTTTTTGGGAACACTTAACAAAGCAGCCGATACCGGCACTGCCATAGGCCGCTTTCAGGTGTTTGTAAAACAGGCCAATAAGGGTAGCATGGGTCTTTTCATTGAATTTTGTGTTCATCCCGATTTCCTCCTTATGATTGCTATGTGGAAAAATCCATCTATGGTGGTATAATTATTATAGAATATCTTGACGCACA
>JAHZHY010000225.1 GCA_019420045.1 Clostridiales bacterium | reverse complement strand
GAGCCGGAGCACCGAGGGCCGCAAACCATATAGCCGGGGAGAGTATGACAGCGGAGGCACTCCGCCGCCGCTCATTTTGCATCTTTTTCCGCTTCTTCTTCCAGCACCACTTCCAGTCGGTTTTCCTCCTGGGGCGGGAGCAGCTGCTGGGAGCGGCCATAGACCCGGTTGAGCACCTCCTTAGCGCAATCCAGCCGTGCCGAGCGGGGGGTGTCCTCCTCCTGCAACGCTTCCAGCAGGAGTTTGGCCGCCAGCGGAGTGGCCTCCACCAGAATTTTCCGGGCCTGCTCCTCCGGCGGCTGCTTACTTCTGGGCGACACCGGCCTTCACCTCCTTCTGCTGTTTTTTGAAAAAGGCCTGGCTCTGCTTCCGAGGGGTCTGCTCATCGCAATAGCCCATGCGGAAGGCCACCTGCTGCCAGGTCAGGCATTCCAGATACCGCAGGGAGAGCACCTGCCTGGGCATCCTCGGGCGTCAGGGATGGCAGCCCCGGCGCCTGCCGCACCCTCCCCTGCTGGAGGGCACACAGCTTTTGCAGCCGGTTTTTCTGCTGCATGATCTCCCGGTTGATGTGCCGGAGATGATCCATTTGCTTCTGATCCATTGTGATGTTTTTCATATTTTTCCTTTTCCCTCCAATTTTTCCAGTATACAGGCGGTGCGTGGGATTGTTTTTCCAGGGTTTTTCCCCTTGTTTCGGCACAGAATAGCTGTGAGGTGAAACGATATGAACAGCGCCATCCATCGGGATTTTCCCGATGTTTTCAGCTCAGACCATCATCCGGGCTATTTTGCACCCGGTATCCTCACCCGGCTGTCACCCTCCATTCATCAGGTAGTGACCCAATCGGTAGTGGATCAGCCACCCGGCTAGGCAGCGTGACGCTGCACCCAAAACTCGCTGAAGGCTGTATGCGTTGCTGTACCCCGGTGCTCCGGGTGTGATAAACCATCACCCGGAAGGGGCCAGGGTGCAATCCTGGCAGAGAGCCACAGAAAGGCCGGTGCGATGCACTCCAGAGCCGCAGGTTTTCCTGCGGCTCTGTTTTCACGGGAGAATAACGATTAAATCGTAATTTGTGGGCAAAATACCTCCCTCGCATATTTTCTTTGCCGGTTGTATTTGCCTGGGCAAAGAAGCCCCCTTTGTGTAAAGGGGGGACAGCATGGCAGGGCCATGCAGGGGGGATTGTGAAGCCGATAGCATCATGTTGCTTGGCTTTATGATCGGGTGCGGCAGCACCGCCTGGGTGCAGCGTCACGCTGCCAATCCCTCAGTCGGCGTTCGCCGACAGCTCCCTTTACACAAGGGCGCTCTCTTTGCCTTTCTTCAACCAACCTGCCCGGCGCGGGAGCGCAGTATGACTGCCCAGGCACTGGGCCGCCACTACGATTTAATTGTAATATCCATTGTAATCCCTCTTCCTTTCCTTGTCAAAGGGGCCTTTTTTTCATCGGGCTGCGCCCTTTGTTCGGCCTTTTGCACGCCTTGTGCTCTTTCCTCGCCCCTTTGCTCTGTTTTTGGTCGATGATAAGAAAAATCCCGCCGATTTGTTATCTTTTTGACAGTCCTCGGACCGGTTTTGGCCCTGATCGCCCCCTTTTTGCCCTCCATCCTAATAATTTTTTCCTGCATCGCCGGAATTTTGTGCAATCTGCGCTTGCGCCGGAAGAAAAAATATGAGATACTCATGCTTGTTTTTTCATTCAATATATTGATGAAGGGATGGTTCCCATGGATTATCGTTTTTTGCTTTCACTGGCCATCATTCTGCTGTCCACCAAGGTGTTCGGCCTGATCTCCCAGCGGGTGCAGCTGCCCTCGGTGGTAGGCGCTCTTCTGGCGGGACTTCTGCTGGGGCCCACCTGCCTGAATATGGTGGTGGAAACCGACTTTTTGCTGAAAACCTCCGAGCTGGGCGTGATCTTCCTCATGTTCCTGGCCGGTCTGGACACCGACCTGAAGGAGCTGAAAAAAACAGGGCTCACCTCCCTGTTCATCGCCGCCTGCGGCGTGGTGGCGCCCCTCATCGGCGGCTCATTGTGCTATAAGCTGTTCTTCCCCCAGGCCACGGGTGACGCCATGCTCCGGGCGGTATTCGTGGGCGTTGTGCTGGCGGCCACTTCGGTGTCCATCACCGTGGAGACCCTCCGTGAGCTGGGCCGTTTGCGTGGCAAGGTAGGCACCGCCATTCTGGGCGCTGCCGTCATCGACGACATTCTGGGCATTGTGGTGCTCACCATTCTCACCAGCTTCACCGACCCCTCGGTGAAACCCCTGATGGTGGTGGGCCGGATCATCGGCTTCTTTGTGCTGCTGGCCCTGGTGGGATTCGTGGTCTACCGGCTGTTCCAGAAGCTGGGCAAGGCCTATTACAACCACCGGCGCATCGCCATTTACGGCCTGGTGTTCTGCCTGCTTCTGTCTTATGTGGCCGAGCACTTCTTCGGCATTGCCGACATCACCGGCGCTTATTTTGCCGGACTGATCCTGTGCAACATCGCCGAGGCCCAGCCCTATATCGCCCGGAAGATCAACATCGCCTCTTATATGCTCTTTTCCCCGGTGTTTTTCGCCAGCGTCGGCATCGAGACCAACCTTCACGGCTTCACTTTTTCCCTCTTCGCCTTTGCGGTGGCCCTGACCCTGGTTGCCATTCTCACCAAGGTGATCGGCTGCGGCCTGGGAGCCAAGCTGTGCAAGTTTTCCGCCCATGACGCCCTGGCGGTGGGTGTGGGCATGATCTCCCGTGGTGAGGTGGCCCTGATCGTGGCCCAGAAGGGCGAGCAGGCCGGGCTGGTGGATGCCTCCCTCTTCCCGGCGGTGGTGGCTATGGTCATCGTCACCACGCTGATCACCCCCGTATTGCTCAAGCTGGTGATGGGCCGCTCTCCCCTCCCCGCTCCCGACGAACCCACCATCTCCGTGAAAAGCTAGGCAGCGGTGGCGAGCCGCCACGGCCATACTCTCCCCGGCTGTATGGTTTGCGGCCCTCGGTGCTCCGGCTCGCCGGGCGGAGTGCCTCCGCTGGCATACTGCGCTCCCGCGCTAAACAATAGAACCAAGCTGATTACATAACAAAAAACCTCCCCGATTCACTAAACCAAGGTCGGTTGTGTCCAGCCAGGCAAAGAGAGTATGGCCGTCCGGACACCGGACCCGGAGCACCGAGGCGTAACATCGCATACAGCCTGGGAGAGTTACGGCTGTCCGGGCTCCGGACCGCTGGGCTAGCCGAAGTACTCCAGCACTTCTTTCAGCTTACCCGGGATATCGATCTTCTGGGGACAGTGGGCGGCGCACTGACCGCACTCCACGCACTTGCGGATCATATCAGCGTCAATAGCGGCGCCGGAAATCCAGTTGGAGCTGCCCTCGTTCATGGCCTTGGTGTTCCAGGCTTTGAAGGTGCCGGAGATATCAATGCCCATGGGACACACCGAGCAATAATTACAGCCGGTGCAGCCCACCTTCTGGGAAGCGATGATGTTCTCCTTCACCTGCTGGATGGCCTTCAGCTCCTGTTCATTCAGCGGCTGCATATTCTGGAAAATAGCCAGGTTGTCCTTGGCCTGTTCCAGAGAGGACATACCGGAAAGAACGGTGACAATGCCTTCCTTCTCCCCGATCCAGCGCAGGCCCATCTCCGGGTTGCTCTTGCCCAGGTCCTGGAAGGGCTTTGTCATGTGCTCCGGCAGATTGACCAGCACGCCGCCCTTCAGCGGCTCCATGATAATCATGGGGATGTTCCGGCGCAGCAGCTCTTCGTAGCCGGTCTTGCCCGGCTCGCCTTCGGTGTCCAGGTAGTTGTACTGGATCTGGACGAAATCCCAGTCATTGAGGTCCAGCAGCTTGAGCAGCAGATCGTTGGTGTCGTGCATGGACAGGCCCAGGAAGCGGATCTTGCCCTCTTTTTTCTTTTCCAGCGCCCAGTTCACCATATCATAATCCACCAGGCCCTGGGCGTTTTTGCTGTTGACGGCGTGCATCAGGTAGAAGTCGAAGTACTCCACACCGCAGCGGTCCAGGGAAGTCTGGAAGAATTCATCCCGTTCCTCTTTGGTTTTCAGGTTATAGAAGGGGTGCTTGTCGGCCAGGAAGAAGGAATCCCGGGGGAACTGCTTCAGGGCTTCGCCCAGGGCTTTTTCGCTGGCGCCGCCGCCATAGACATAAGCGGTGTCGAAGTAGTTGACGCCGTGAACATAGGCGGTGCGGATCATCTCATTGACCTGCTCCTGGTCGATGGTGCCATCGGCCTTTTTGGGGAAACGCATGGC
>JAHZHY010000224.1:3866-5823 GCA_019420045.1 Clostridiales bacterium | reverse complement strand
GCCATGGGGGTGGGGGTGCTGGCCGGGGCCAGACCGGGAGAGCGGGTGCTGGATCTGTGCGCCGCCCCTGGGGGCAAGGCCACCTATCTGGCCGCCGCCATGGAAAACCAGGGGATTCTGGTGGCAAACGAGATCCATCCCGCCCGGGCCAGGGTGCTCAGCCAGAACATGGAGCGCATGGGGGTGACAAACGCCCTGGTGTGCAATATGGCGCCCCAGGATCTCCGGCGGCATCTGCCCGGCTTTTTCCACCGGGTGGTGGTGGACGCTCCTTGCAGCGGCGAGGGGATGTTCCGCAAAAGCCCGGCCGCTCTGGAGCAGTGGAGCATGGACAACATCCGCCTGTGCCACAGCCGCCAGATGGAGATTCTGGAACAGGCCGATGCTCTTTTGGCCCCCGGCGGGGTGCTGGTCTATTCCACCTGTACCTTTGCCCCGGAGGAAAACGAGGGCACGGTGGCGGAATTTCTGAAAAGCCATGATTACACCCTGGAAGACGCCTGCTTTTTCCCCGGCTTTGACCGGGGCAGGCCGGATTTTCTGGGGGGCGGGGAAGAACTGTGGAAAACCGCCCGGCTCTGGCCCCACAAAATCCGGGGGGAAGGGCATTTCATGGCAAAGCTGCGGAAGGCAGGGGAGGGGCCAGCGGCCCTTCTGCCGGAAGAGCCGGGGGTGAAAGCGCCCCGGGAGTGGCTGGAATTCTGCCAGAGCGCCCTGCCGGACTTCCCGGAGAAGGAAGGGCGGCTGTGTCTGTTTGGCAGCGAACTTTATCAGATGCCGGAGGGCACGCCACGGCTGAAAGGGCTGCGGGTGCTGCGGCCCGGGCTGCATCTGGGCACTTTGCGGAAGGGACGGATGGAACCGGCCCACGCGCTGGCGCTGGCGCTGCCCCGTGGCGAAAATGGGGTGGCCCTCTCTTTGGAGGACAGCCGGGCGGAGGCATTTCTCCGGGGCGAGGCCATTTCCTGGCAGGGGGAAAACGGCTGGCAGCCGGTGCGGCTTATGGGTTTCCCTCTGGGTTGGAGCAAGGTCTCCGGCGGCCAGGCCAAAAACCATTATCCAAAGGCATTAAGACGGTAGGTCCCGTGCCGGCAGCGTGACGCTGCACCCATACTCTCCCCGGCTGTATGGGTTGCGGGCTTCGATGCTCCGGCTCCGCCGGAAGGGGCTATTGTACAATCCTGGCAGCGTGCAAAGAAAAAAGCTCTCCTTCTCAGGAGGGCTTTTTCTTTGTCTCTGTCCGAGATAAGTATTGGTATGCATAACTGACCTTTTTATTCATTTTTTATGAATGCCCAATGAAAAGGAGCAAGGTGTATCGACCTTGCTCCTCCTATGGGATATACTATTCAGTTCAACTAATTGAAATTGGCTTACTTCTTCTTTCCAAAGAACAAGGGAATTGCACCAAATATAATTGCAACGACAAGAGATATCATCGTTTTGAAAAACACCATATGGGTGATACTCTTAAAGAATATTTCTATCGGTTCTGCTTCTAACTTAATTCTCATGCCAGGGATTGCAAAGCAAATAATCAAATAAGTTGCAATAAAGGCAATCAAAAACAACACTATGGATACAGTTTTCTTTTTCATACAAACACACTCCCTTGTCAAATACAAGTTTGTCTAACTGTTCCTTGTCTATATAGACGAAAAGAACAGCAAAAAGTTCCGAACTATGGCTATATTATAGCATACTTCGGTCTATTTTTGCTTTTGAATATCATTATAAGTTGAATTAAAATCAGACATAAAGTACCCCCACAAAATTGTTTTTGTAAGGGAATATAGTTTTTTATGTCAGCAACAATTCTGTTTATGCATAATTATCTGTGAAAATGTATATTTTTTGTTCACCAATACTTATCTCGGACAGAGACTTTTCTTTTGGGCCGGTCCCGTGTCGGGACGGCCAAACTGCGCTTCCGCGCTGGATTATAGAACCAAGTTGA
>JAHZHY010000224.1:2256-3856 GCA_019420045.1 Clostridiales bacterium | reverse complement strand
CAAGGGGGGCTGCGGCGAGCCGCCGCTCCCATATCTCTCTTTGCCCTTCTTCACACAACCGGCAAAGAGAGATATGGGAGCGGCGGCTCTTTGCCCTTTTTCACACAACCGGCCTTGGTTTGTTTGCCGGGCGCGGGAGCGGCGGGGTGGCCCCGCTGCCGTTCCTCTCTTTGCCCGGCGGCACACAACCGGCCTTTTCCGTGGCATTCTGCCAGGAATTCACCGCGGCCCTTTCCGGGTGATGGTTTATCACACCCGGAGCAGGAAGCCTGGCAGCGCATACAGCCTGGGAGAGTTTTGGCCATCCCGACACGGGACACGCTGGACGGAAAATACCGTTTGGAAGTGATAAGGTGAAGGGGAAAGGAGATGAGAACATGAACTGGGGAGAAATCAAACAGGCCGTGCTCCACAAGCTGGACGGGCCTGACCAGGACCTGGCGGAAGAATACAAAAGCCGGATGATCCCCGCGGCCAACGAGGGCCTTTACCTGCTGGCCACCGGCGGAAAACCCATCTACCGCCAGGAGGAAGTGGAGGTGACCGAGGACACACCCCTTTTGCAGCTTTCCTCCCTGCCTTGCTACTGGGAGCTGGACCGGCTCTATCAGTACCAGAAGGGGAAGCTCAAGCCCATCGGCTCCTATGTGCGCCAGGGGGAGACCCTGATTCTGGCTCCTGGCCGCTACCAGGCGGCCTACTGGGCTCTGGAAGAGCCGGTGACCGGGGACACCCCCGACGACCACACCTTCCGCCTTGCCCCGGAAGCCCTGTCCCTTCTGCCCCTGTACATCGCCTCCCAGCTGTACAAGCACGACAACGCCCAGCTGGCGGTGATCTGGCGCAACGAATTCGAAAGCGGACGGGACCTTTTGCAGCTGAACCACAGGGAGCGGCGGCGCCAGCCGGGAACAGCGGAGTTTGAAAGCCTGCCTTGGGCAGGATGGGGAAGGGGGCAATAACAAATGGCCCAATTCAAAGTGCCTTCCCAGCCCAAGCAGTACCAGACCCGCTATGCCCGGTTCCGGGGCGTGGACTTTTCCACCGACCCGGCCCTGGTGGACCAGAGCCGCTCCCCCTTTGCCCCCAACCTGGTGTCCGACGCCGGCGGCATGCCGGAAAAACGCCCGGGCTGGCGCACCCTCTTTGATCTGAACAAGCCCATCAACGGCATCTTCGAATGGGAGATGGCCGGGGACCCTTACCTGGTCATCCATGCCGGCGACACCATCTACACCTGGAAACAGGTGGAGGGGGAGTACCCCCGGATCATCTGGCAGGGGCTCAACAGCGCCCGATCCCAGGGCTTTGCCATGGACGGAGCCTTTTATCTGCTCACCGGCAAAGAGCTGATGCGCCTGCGGGAAAACAAGGAGGAAGGGCCGCTGCCCTGGGGCGAGCGGGTGAAGGAACACGCCTATGTGCCCCTCACTTCCATTGGCCGCAGCCCCCAGGGAGCCGGCACCGACTACGAAGCCTGCAATATGCTGACCAAGCGCCGCCGCAACAGCTTCTGCTGCGATGGCTCGGCCCGGGACTATTACCTGGACGGGGAGGTGAGCAGCACCCGCACCGTCACCTGCACCCTGGATAGGGAGAA
>JAHZHY010000224.1:0-2246 GCA_019420045.1 Clostridiales bacterium | reverse complement strand
GTGGACTCAAGCCGGAAATTCATCCGGTTCGACACCGCGCCCCCGAAACCCCAGGTGGCCGGGCGGGACAACCTGGAAATCGCCTTTGATGTGACCGATCAGGCCAGCGTCATCGAAGAGTGCACCATCTGCTCGGTGTTTGCAGGCTGCGTCTTCCTCAGCGGCAACCCCCAGAAGCGTTCCGTGGACTACCGCTCGGGCTATGGCGACCCCACCTATTTCCCCGACCTGGGCTATACCCGGGTGGGCAGCGATACCCCCATCATGGGCTATTGCTCCATCGGTTCCTACCAGGCCATCGTCAAGGCCCCTTCCCAGCAGGAGGCCACCGTCTATCTCCGCCAGGAGAGCCTGCTGGGCGGCAAAACCATCTATCCGGTGCGCCAGGGGGTCAGCGGCGTGGGGGCGGTGTCCCCCTATGCCTTCGCCACCCTGCTGGATGAACCGCTTTTCCTTTCGGGCCAGGGAGTTTTTGCCCTGTGCACCAGCAGCGTCAGCGAGGAAAAGGCGGTGCAGAACCGGAGCTATTTCATCGACAGCGCACTGAAAGGGGAGAAGGGGCTGGAAAACGCCTCGGCCACGGTGTGGCGGGGGCTGTATGTGCTGGCTCTGGGGGACAAATGCTACCTGCTGGACGGCGGCCAGGAAAAATCCTGGCGCAGCCAGAGCATGGGGGATTATGTGTACGAATGCTACCACTGGGAGAACATCCCGGCCCGGTGCATCGCCGCCCGGGGCGAGGATCTGTTTTTCGGCACCGGGGACGGCCGCATCTGCCGGTTCAGCACCGACATCCCGGGCATGGAGCGTTACAGCGACGACGGGGAGGCCATCCCCTGCGCCTGGAGCACCAAGGCCGACGACGACGGCAGCTTCACCCAGTACAAAACCATGATGCGCCGGGGAAGCGGCATCATGATCAAGCCTTATCTGCGAAGCAGTGTAAAGGTGAACATCCGTACAGAAAAAGACCTGGGCCGGGATCTTTCCTACAGCACCATGGACATCTGGAGCTGGGATGAACTGGATTTCAGCCGCATGGATTTCACCGAAAACGACGCCCCTCGGGTGGTTCCCTTCGGCTCCCGGGTGGGCCGGTACCTCACCTTGCAGATCACCGTGAAAAACGATGGCCTCAACGAGGGTTTCGGGGTATACGGCATCGTCAAGCGCTTTACCAAGGAAGGAAATGTGAAATGAAAGGAGCGAGAATATGTTGGAAGAACTGAAGATCGGGGAAAAGGACTACGAAGGCAAGGATGTGGCCTCGGCCCCCGACCGGCTCACCGGCGAGCCCCAGGAAAACAAGCAGGTCTTCGACCGGCTGGTGAAGGAAGTGGTGGCCCAGCGGTTCAACGCCCTGCTGGAGGCCCTGATGGCCGAAACCGGGGCCGGGGAGATCGGCGCCGCCCTGGGCCTGACCCTCCAGAATGCCCCTCTGTCGGAAGACATCCGGGCGCTGCGTCTCAACGGCGACGGCCAGATGGAGGTGACAAAGGACGGCTCCTACTGGGTCTCGGCCTCCTCCGGCGGACACCTGGTGCTGGACGCCGAGGGGAACATCCTGCCCCAGCGTGGGCGCCTGCGCTTCACCCAGAGCCGGGTCACCGACGAAAACGGGGTGACAGTGGTCCACGGCATCCAGGGCATCCAGGGGGAACAGGGCATCCCCGGCCCCCAGGGCCCCACAGGAGCACAAGGCCCCCACGGCCCGGTGTTTGTGCCCAATCTCAACAGTGCGGGCATCCTGTCCTGGAGCCTGGAAAGCGATCCCCAGACCCCCGCTTCCCAAAGCATCCGGGGCCCTCAGGGCGAAAAGGGGGAAAGGGGCGAAACCGGCGCCCGGGGTCCGGAAGGGCCCATGGGTCTCACCGGTCCCCAGGGCCCCCAGGGCCCGGAAGGCCTGCGCGGCCCCCAGGGCCCTCAGGGCGAAAGAGGGGTCCAGGGCATCCAGGGCGAGCGGGGCATCCAGGGAGAAACCGGCCCTCAGGGCCCCGCAGGGGAAAAGGGAGAGAGGGGGCTGCAAGGCCCTCAGGGCGAAAAGGGCGAGCAAGGGCCCCAAGGCCCGGCGGGAGCCGATGGCCGCAGCTTCACCGTGCTGGCCCGGTATGACACCCTGGAAAACCTGCAAAGCGCCCATCCTTCCGGCTCGCCGGGAGATGCCTATGCGGTGGGAAGCGCTCAGCAGAACACCATCTACATCTGGCAGGAAGATGGGGCACAGTGGCAGGAGCTGGGGCCTCTCC